>NZ_JBFODM010000042.1:0-54745 GCF_040908325.1 Aeromonas sp. R4-1 | reverse complement strand
GCGAAGGTGAGCTGATGACTCATGATGAACCCTTTTTCATGGCTCCAGATGACAAACATGATCTCATATCAGGGACTTGTTCGCACCTTCCCTAGAAGAAACGCAGGAGTGATAACTGGATCCGAGAATGGCCCCACAATGTGGGGCCATTCTCATTTCTGTCTGACAGCACACCGAAACATGGCCAGGGAAAGTCGCCGCATGAAGTGCACCATCAGGCAGAGCTGCATCCTACAAGAAGATCCTGTTACTCCACATGACAGGAAGGGTGAACCACTTAAAAAAGCGCTGTCGCCACTTTGTCGCCATTTAGGCAAAAGAAAAAGGCCACTATTTCTAGTGGCCTTTCGTAACTCTTTGATTTTAGTGGTGCCCGAGGCCGGAATCGAACCGGCACGACGCGAACGTCGAGGGATTTTAAATCCCTTGTGTCTACCGATTTCACCACTCGGGCACCGCAATCGGTATCAAGCTCGCGTGGCGGGCTTGTCAATATGGAGGCACGTTCCGGAGTCGAACCGGACTAAACGGATTTGCAATCCGCTGCATAACCGCTTTGCTAACGCGCCATGCAAAAGAGAGTTGGCTCTCTATTGTCTGAATTTGGAGCGGGAAACGAGACTCGAACTCGCGACCCCGACCTTGGCAAGGTCGTGCTCTACCAACTGAGCTATTCCCGCATTGGTCTGGCTGACTGCCTGACTACGAGGACGCATTCTAGCGATGTTCCTCGCCCAGTCAACCAGAAATATTTAATTACCTGATCGTTCGGGCATTTTTTACCCTTTTTGAACAGTTTTAGCGCCTTTGGCCGTTTCCTGCCTCAAATCAGCGGAAACCTCACCTTGCAGCGCAAGTGACTCACAGGTTGGCGTGGTGGGTCAAATCGCCCCAGGCGGCCTTCATGTACTGGAACATAGACCAGAAGGTGAGCACGGTAGCGACATAGAGCATCACATAGGCGAGCCACACCATCCAGACGTTGTATTGCCAGATAAGACCGGTGAGCGACACCATCTGGATCATGGTCTTCCACTTGCCAATCCAGCTGACCGCCACCGAGGAGCGTTTGCCGAGCTCGGCCATCCATTCGCGCAGGGCGGAGATGATGATCTCGCGGCCAATCATGATCATGGCGGGGATGGTCACCCAGATGGTGTTGTAGTGTTCGACGATAACCACCAGTGCGGCGGCGACCATGATCTTGTCGGCAACCGGGTCAAGGAAGGCGCCAAAGGCGGTGGACTGATTGAGCTTGCGAGCCAGATAGCCATCAAACCAGTCGGTGGCAGCGGCCAGAATAAAGATGATGGCGGCAGCCAGATAGGACCATTGATAAGGCAGATAGAACAGGATGACGAAGACGGGAATGAGCAAAATCCGGAAAAACGTCAACAGGTTAGGTATATTTGTCATTATTTTCAGCCACTTCTTGTACGTCGCTACATAGTGCGCCAAAGCCGATTTGCGATGCAACCGCACTGGCGCCCGTCTTGGTCTTTTTAATCCATCAATCTTCTCAAAATGCGAGGGCCATTATGGCATTTACGGCCCCCCCGCGTCACGGCTCTTGTGCATCAAGGAGTTAGCGATTTTGCCATGCTGCTAACCCTGCTCAGGCGCTGTGCAAGCCATCGTGGATGGTCTGGGCCAGCTCCTGACTGATGCCGGGTACCTTGGCCAGTTCATCCACGCTCGCCTTTTTGACCTCCTGCAGGCCGCCCAGATATTTGAGCAGCGCCTGCCGCCGCTTTGGCCCCACGCCCGGAATATCCTCCAGCGTGCTGCTGGTGCGGGCCTTGGCCCGTCTGGCACGGTGGCCGGTAATGGCAAAACGGTGGGATTCATCGCGAATATGCTGAATAAGGTGCAAAGCGGGCATATCTGCCGGCAAATGCAGTTCTTCGTGGCTCTCCCCCATGATGAGAGTTTCCAACCCTGCCTTGCGGGTCACCCCCTTGGCGATGCCCACCAGCAGCGGATATTTGCCGCCGAGAAACTCCAGCTGACGGGCCAGGATCTCTTCGGCGCGGCGCAACTGGCCGAGGCCACCGTCAATAAACAGCACGTCCGGCACCTTGTCCGGCTCCTGCTGCTTGCCAAAGCGGCGCTCCAGCGCTTGCTCCATCGCCGCGTAGTCATCACCGCCAGTGATACCGTCGATATTGAAACGACGATATTCCGATGAGAGCGGCCCCTCCCGGTTGAACACCACGCAAGAGGCCACGGTGCGCTCCCCCATGGTGTGGGAGATATCGAAACACTCCATGCGGGCGATGGGGCGCTCCAGCTCCAGCAGCTCTTCCAGCTGATCGTAGCGAGCAGTAATGGTGCTCTTGTGAGCCAGCCGCGATCGCAGCGCCGTCTCGGCGTTGATGGAGGCGAGCTTGATAAAGCGGGCCCGCTCGGCGCGGGTACGGCTCACCACTCGCACCTTGTAGCCTGCGGTCTGGCTCAGTGTCTCGGCGATGATGCTCTCATCCTCCAACGCCACATCGAGCAGCACCTCGCTCGGGATCTGCCGCCCCCCCTGCCCCGACAGATAGAACTGCAGCAGGAAAGATTGCACCACCTCGTCAAACGGGGTGTCAGCCGGCACTTTCGGGAAGTAGCTGCGCGAGCCCAGCACCTTGCCCTGACGGATAAAGAGCACGTGGATGCAGGCCGCACCTTGCTGGAAGGCGACCCCCACCACATCCAGCTCGTCCAGTACGTTGCCGCTCACCGACTGCTGCTCGGTGACCCGACGCAGCGCCAGGATCTGATCCCGATAGCGGGCCGCCTCTTCAAAGCGCAGATCGCCGCTGGCGGACTCCATCTTGCCCACCAGCTCGCCAATCACCTGCTGGTTCTTGCCCGCCAGAAACAGTTTGGCCAGCTCCACCTGCTGGGCATATTCGGCCTCGCTCACCAACCCGGGTACGCAAGGGCCGGCGCAGCGCTTGAGCTGATAGAGCAGGCAGGGACGGGTGCGGTTGGCATAGACCGCATCCTCGCACTGACGCACCGGAAAAATTTTCTGCATCAGGTGTAAGCTCTCACGCACCGCGCCACCAGAGGGGTACGGGCCGAAGTACTCCCCCTTCACCTTGCGGGCGCCGCGATGGACGCCGATGCGCGGATGCTGGTGCGCGGTGATGATGATCCAGGGGTAGGATTTGTCGTCCCTCAGCAGCACGTTGTAACGGGGCTGGTACTGCTTGATGAGATTGTGCTCGAGGATCAGCGCCTCGGTCTCGGTGTGGGTGACGGTGACCTGGATATCGGCGATCTGTCGCACCAGAGTGCGGGTCTTGATGCTGTCGACGTTGGTGCGAAAGTAGGAGGCGAGCCGCTTTTTCAGATCCTTGGCCTTGCCCACGTAGATCACGGTGCCACCGCTGTCATACATGCGGTAGACGCCACTTTGATGGGTGACGGCGCTCAGAAACGCCTTGCTGTCGAAGAGAGGTTCGGGAGAGAGGGTCATCAGCTACTCGGCTCACACAAAGGCAAAAATTGACGGGCAGAGCATACTGCCCTCGCCGCCCGAAAAGCAAAAAGGCGGCACTCGCCGCCTTTGTGACCACACGCCACCCGATTAGAGGGTATCGGCATCCAGCATGCCATAGCGAATGGCCAGATGGGTCAGTTCCACGTCACCGTTGATCCCCAGCTTGCTGAACAGACGATAGCGGTAGCTGTTGACCGTCTTCGGGCTCAGGTTGAGCTGCTCGGAGATATCAGTCACCTTCTGCCCCTTGGTGATCATCATCATGATCTGCAGCTCGCGCTCGGAGAGGGACTTGAAGGGATTCTCGTCAGCGGAGGCAAATTGGCTGAGGGCCATCTGCTGGGCAATCTCCGGGGAGATGTAGCGCTGACCGGAGTGCACCAACCGGATCGCCTGGATCATCTCGTCAGGGGCAGCCCCCTTGGTCAGGTAACCGGCGGCGCCGGCCTGCATCACCTTGGTGGGGAACGGATTTTCTGAATGAATGGTCAGCACAATGATGCGCACATCGGGGCGGATCCGCAGAATTTTGCGGGTCGCTTCCAGACCACCAATACCCGGCATGTTCATGTCCATCAGGATCACGTCCGGATGGTGTTGGCGACAGAACGTAACTGCTGTCTCGCCGCTCTGTGCTTCGCCCACCACCTTGATCCCGCGCACATCTTCAAGAATGCGTCTTATCCCTGTACGCACCAGCTCATGATCATCGACCAGGAATACATTTATCACCCAAACACCCCGTTTTATCTCGTTTTAGCCGCCCGGTTAGGGTTAACAGGGCGTCTTGCATCATAACCAAACTCGTCGCTTTGGCAAACCATGCACGCCAAAAGTTTGAGAAAACCCATGTTTAGCGTTTAAAATCAAATAATTATATAAATTTTCAAAACAAAAAACGGTGCCTTGCGACACCGTTTTTCATGACGTTAGTGCTGTGGCCATCACTTGGCCAAAAAGGCGCGCACCTTCTCCAGATCGGCCTGGGTATCCACCCCGACCGGCGGTGCTTCAAGGGCCTGGGCGACGTGGATCTTCTCCCCGTACCAGAGCACCCGCAGCTGCTCCAGCGCCTCGACCTGCTCCAGCACGCTCGGTGCCCAGTCTACGTAACGCTGGATAAAGCCGGCGCGATAGGCATAGATACCGATATGACGCTGGTAGTGGTCACCAATTTGCTCATGGCTCTTGGCAAAGCGATCCCGATCCCAGGGAATGCTGGCGCGACTGAAGTAGAGGGCGTAGCCATCCTTGTCAGTCACCACTTTCACAGCGTTCGGATTGAACGCCTCTTCGGCATCCTTGATCGGCACAGACAGGGTCGCCATCGGCGCCGTGGCAGCGGCCAGATTATCCGCTACCTGACGAATGATGGCGGGCGGAATGAGCGGCTCATCCCCCTGCACATTGACGATGATGGTATCGGCGGCAAAGCCGTAGTGACGGCACACCTCGGCCAGACGCTCGGTGCCGGACTGGTGATCCGGTGAGGTCATGCACACCTCGACGCCGGTGCTCAGCAGTGCCTGCTGCACCCGCTCGTCATCGGTGGCGACGATCACCCGATCGGCACCGGATTGCAGGGCTTTTTCCACCACATGCTGCACCATGGGCTTGTCATGGATGTCGGCCAGCGGCTTGCCCGGCAGACGGGTGGAGGCGTAGCGGGCCGGAATGACGACGACGAAACTCATGACGGCAGCTCGTCGCTATTGAGCGGACGGGCACGGTTCTCCAGCAGTACCGGGATCCCCTCCTCCAGCGGATAGGCCAGCTTGTCAAAGCGGCAGACCAGCTCATGCACGGCCTTGTTGTAGTGCAGCTTACCCTTGCAGACCGGGCAAGCGATGATGTCGAGCAACTTGATGTCCAAAGCCAAAACGATACTCCTTCAACGATGTCGCGCTGGCGGCTTCATCACGCCAGCGATGGATGTCGAGCAACCAGATATTCCATGCGGGGCATATTCTCCCCCTGCTCCCCCGCCGAGGCGAGAGAGATTAATCTTGCGCCCTGGTCGCGCCCTTTGCCTCCGCCCCCAGCTTGTGCAGCAGGGCATCGAGCAGGGAGGCAGGCAACTCGGCGCTGACCGGCAGATACCACCAGTTATCGAGGGCAAACGGGCGGCACTTGACCGCATCCTTCTCGGTCATCAGCAGCGGCTTGCTGGCAAAGCGCCCCACCAGCTCATCCCGATCAAAGGGATGATGATCGCCGTAGGCGGCCTGCTGCTCCAGCTGGTAACCGAGCCCTTCCAGGGTGGCAAAGAAACGGGGCGGATGACCGATCCCCGCCAGCGCATCGACCTGCCCCGACAAGGGGGCAGGCAACGGCGCATCGTCGCGCACTCGGCGCGGGGTGTCGGCGACCAGTTGCATGGGGTACTCCCCCTTGCCCGGCTCGCCGCCGTTGCAGATGATGGCGTCCACCCGTTTTAGACGAGTGACCGGCTCGCGCAGCGGCCCCATGGGCAGCAAGCAGGCGTTGCCGAAACGGCGCGCTCCGTCCACCACCACCAGCTCGATGTCGCGGGCCAGCGCATAGTGCTGCAGACCATCGTCAGTGATGATGATATCCACCTCACCGCTCTGCTCCAGCAGTCGTACCGCGTCGGCCCGTTTCGGGGCAACCACCACCGGGCAGCCGCAGCGCCGGGCAATCAGCACAGGCTCATCTCCAGCCTGCGCCGTGGTGCTGGTCTCATCCAGCCGATAGGGGTAATGGGGCGCCTTGCCGCCATAACCACGGCTCACCACCCCGGGGCGATAGCCACGGGCTTGCAACTGCTCCACCAGCCAGACCACTACCGGCGTCTTGCCGTTGCCCCCGATCGAAATATTGCCCACCACGATCACCGGCAAGGAGGAGCGATACCCCTTGCGCCAACCGTGACGATAGGCATAGCGGCGGGTGCCGCTGATGATGGCAAACAGCAGGGCAAAGGGGGCCAGCAACCAGCGCCAGCCACTTTTGCGATACCAGAGCCGTTCCAGCATCAGGCCTTGCTTCCCGCGTTGCCAAACTGAATGGCGCGCAGCTGGGCATAGGTGCCGCGCTGCTCCATCAGTGCTGCGTGGTTACCGCGCTCGACGATATGGCCTTCGTCGATCACCAGGATCTCGTCCGCCTTCTCGATTGTGGAGAGGCGGTGGGCGATCACCAGCGAGGTACGCGCCTTGCAAAGCTCGTCGATAGCCGCCTGAATGTGGCGCTCGGATTCGGTATCGAGGGCCGAGGTGGCCTCATCCAGCAGCAGAACCGGCGCATCGCGCAGCAGGGCGCGCGCAATGGCAACACGCTGACGCTGGCCGCCGGAGAGGGATGCACCGTTCTCGCCAACCACAGTGTCATACCCGTTGCTCATCTTGCTGACGAACTCGTCGGCGTGAGCGATACGGGCGGCCTGCACGATCTGGTCGCGGCTGTATTTGTCTTCCGCCGCGTAGGCGATGTTGTTGGCCACCGAGTCGTTGAACAGGTGAACATGCTGGGAGACCAACGCGTACTGCTTGCGCAGCTCGCTCAACTTGTATTCGCGGATGTTGATGCCGTCCAGCAGGATCTCGCCCTGATCGATGTCGTAGAAGCGGGTCAACAGGCTGGCAATGGTACTCTTGCCAGAGCCGGAACGGCCCACCAGCGCCACCGATTTACCCGCCTCCACCTTGAAGCTGACGTTGTGCAGCGCCGGGGTGTCCTTGGTCGGGTAGGTGAAGGTGACGTTGCGAAACTCGATCTCGCCGCGGGCACGCTCCAGAGTGCGGGTGCCAGTATCCTGCTCCGGCTCGGTGTCGAGCAGGCCAAACAGGCTGTGGCAGGCGGTGATGGCCCGCTGGAACTGGTTGTTGACGTCGGTCAGGCTTTTCAGCGGCTTGAGCAACATCATCATGGAGGTGATCATGACGGTAAACGTACCGGCAGTCAGGGTTGATTTGACGCTGTCAATGGTCGCGACATAGAGGAAGGCCGCCAGCGCGATGGAGGCCACCATCTGCACCACAGGGCTGCCGATGGCATCGGCGGCGACCATCTTCATGGTCTGCTGGCGCATGTTGTTGCTGACCTGGAAGAAGCGTTTCTCTTCCACCTTCTGGCCACCAAACATCAGCACCTCTTTGTGCCCTTTGAGCATCTGCTCGGTGGAGGTGGTGATATCCCCTACCGCCTGCTGGATGTGACGGCTGATCTGGCGGAAACGGCGGCTGATAAGGCCGATGATGATGCCCACCAGCGGGCCAACCACCAAAAAGATCACTGACAGCTGCCAAGAGTGCCAGAACATCAGGCCGAGCAGGCCGACCACGGTCGCCCCTTCCCGCACCAGGGTCACCAGCGTGGTGCTCGCCGCCGAGGAGACCTGACTCGCGTCATAGGTCACCTTGGAGAGCAGATGACCGGTGTTCTGACGGTCGAAGAAGCTCATCGGCATCGCCACCATGTGATTGAACACCTGCTGTTGCAGACGCATCACGACGTGGTTGCCGACCCAGGCCATGCAGTAGTTGGAGAGAAAGTTGGCGACACCACGCAGGGCCACGATGCCGAGGACGAAGAAGGGCATCCATTTCAAAACGGTGCTGTCGTTGCCATTAATGCCCTGATCGATCAGCGGCTTGATGGAGTAGACAAAGGTGGTATCCACGGCGGCGTAGCCCAGCATCCCTATGATGCCACCGACCAGGCCCAGCTTGCGATCACGGACATAACCGAGCAGGCGTTTGAATACTGGCCAGCTCTCTTGTGAGGTTTCTTGTTGCATGAATAGCCGTTAGTAATGGAAATGACGGGCTATTCTAGCCAAAGCGCAGGCTTACACCAAGCGCCGCCACCTATATCGCATTCCTAAACGGCAGAAATGGCGGATTATTGCTCAAACCACACTCGCGGTCGCCACCACTCACCACTGCGTCGATACCAGGGCCCCACATCTCGCTCGGCGGTGACGCTCAAGCCCGCTGCGGTGGGTTCGACCAGCACCGCCCCTTGCTGACCGGTGATCCACTGGCGGGCATCCCGATAGCGGGCCACTACATCGGGACGGGGAAAGCCCCACTGATTCATAAAGCCGGCGCTGTGGATCACATCCTTTGCCGCCACCGCCGCGACAAACGGGGGCGTGGAGGAGGTGCGACTGCCATGATGGGGGCTCACCAGCAAGGTGCTGGCCAACCCCTCTCCCTCCAGTGCCACCAGTCTCAGCTCTGCCTGCCGTTCGATATCGGCACTGAGCAGCACGCTGCGCTGCCCATCGCTGATACGCACCACGCAGCCATCGTTATTGCGCCCGCCACCGGGGCGTTCTGGCCAGAGCACTGCAAACGAGAGCCCCTGCCAGCGCCACTGTTGCCCACGCTGGCACAGGGTGGTTCCCTCACTGAAGGGGTAAGAGGAGAACTCGTGACGCACCGGCATGGCGCTGAGCAGTCGCTTGCGATTGCCGGCATGGTCCCGATCCTTGTGGCTGATGATGAGGCGATCGATGACCCGGATCCCCAGATGGCTTAGCTGGGGCAGGATCACCGAGTCCGCCATGTTGTAGCCTCCGGGATAGCGATCACCTGTGTCATAGAGGATGGCACGCTCCCCCTTGCTGATCAGCACTGCCAGCCCTTGCCCCACATCCAGCACCCGCAGTTGCCAGCGGACAGGCGTTGGCCAGAGCGCCAATAACAGCGCACACAGACCCGGTAGCAACAGCCAGCGTGCCGGGCGCCACTGCGCGGCGAACCAGAGCAGCAACAGCAAGGTGCAGAGTAGCAGCCACCAGCCGGGCAGTGGCCACCACAGTTGCAGTTGATCGGCCAGCCAGTTCAGGATCGTCAACACCCACCCGAGCCCCAGATCCGCCAGCCAGAACAGGCCATAGGCAAGCGAGCTGGAGAGCGGCGCCAACAGCACCCCAATCAACGCCAGCGGGATGATGGCGATACAAAAGAGCGGCACCGCCAACAGGTTGATCACCATGGCAAGGGGCGCTATCCCCTCGAACAACGCCAGTTGCAGCGGCAGCAGACCGAGCAGCAGCCAGAGCTGGATCTGCCAGAGCCCCGGCTTGTCGTGGAGATATCCCACCAGCAGCAAGATGGCCACCGCCAGAAACGAGAGCCAGAAGCCGGCCGAATAGAGGGCGAAGGGATCCCAGAGGGTCAATACCACAAAGGCCCACAGCCAGATGCGCCAGGCCGGCCACTCTCGCCGGCTCCAGCGCAGCACACTCCACACCAGCACCATGATCAGGGCCCGCTCGGTCGCCACAGCAAACCCGGCCAACGCGCTGTAGACGGCGGCAAACAGCAGGGAGGTGATGATGGCGCCGCGCAGACCAAACAGCCTGCCCAGCCACCACCCGAGCACCGCCACCAGCGCGATGTGTTGCCCTGAGATGGCGATGATATGGGTCAGGCCGCTGCCGCGAAACAGCTCCCACTGGGCATCCGTGATACGGCTCTGCTCGCCAAAAGTGAGCGCCGCCAGCAAGGGGGCATAGTCAAGCGGACGCCAACTCTCGGTCGCGGCCCCCAACCAGCGTTCGCGCCAACCTGCAGGTACCTGTTGAATATCTATCACCCGACGCAGATTGCCGGTGGCGGTGATCCCCTTGCCCAGCAGCAGACGCCGCCCATCCAGCCCCGCCTCGTTGGCCAGACCGTGAGCCGGTTTCAACGAAGTCACCAGGGTGATCCGGCTGCCTACAGTCATGGCGGGTAATGCCTGATAGGCATTGACCCGGATCAGGGGCTCAGGTGTCACCGGTTGCTCGTCGAGGGTGCTCACCCGCAGCAGCAGCCGGACAAATTTATCCCCCTCGGGCTCTGCACTTTGCAGCTCTGCGGTTATCATGTGGCTCGTCTGATCGCCCAACCGCTCCAGCCAGGCCAGCCGATAGGCAAGATTGGCCTGCATCCAGAGGATGCCGAGCAGGAGAAACAGCCACCGCCAGGCACGGCAATATGCAAGGGGGATCAGCAGGGACAGCAACAAGCCCCCCCATGCGAGTGAAGGTAACCATGGCCAGAGCAGTGAGGAGCTTGCCCCTAGGGCAAACGACAACAGACGCAGATCCATGGAGCAAGTATTTAGCAAGGTTTCAATATGCCCAAACGACTCATTAAACGCTGGATGCCCGATCAGCAAACCCTGAAAGAACACAAGCACCTGCGGCTGTTCGGCAAACTGCTGCTCGATGCCAACCTCTGGCACCTCAACCGTCGCTCGGCAGCCGGGGCGTTTGCGGTGGGCCTCTTCATGGCCTGGGTGCCGCTCCCCTGCCAGATGCTGCTGGCCGCCGGTGGCGCCATCCTGTGCCGGGTCAATCTGCCGCTCTCGGTGGCGCTGGTCTGGCTCTCCAACCCCTTTACCATGCCGCCCCTGCTCTATGGCGCCTATCTGGTAGGTTGCCAGTTGCTGGGACATTCGGCGCAGCAGATCGAGATTGAATTCACCTGGGAGTGGCTGGTCTCGGTGCTGGGGACTGTGGCACCGCCGCTGTTGCTGGGCTCGCTGATCCTGGCCCTGCTCAGTTCTCTTATCGGTTACACCCTGATCCGCACCTTTTGGCGGATCAGCACGGTGCGCCAGTGGCAAAAACGCAAGATGGCCCGCCCATGCTGAGTCGCTGGTTTGCCCGCTTCAAGCTCGATCCCGATACCCTGCGCCAGCAGAAGTGGTTTGCCCTGTTTGGTGAACGGCTGCTTGCCCCCGCCCTCTGGCAAGGGGGCACCCGCGCCCTGAGCGGCGCCGTAGCGGCCGGGATCTTCGCCTGCTGGTTCCCCATCCCGATGCACTCGCTTATCGCAGTCGGTCTGGCACTGGCATTCAGCCTCAACCTGCCACTGGCACTGCTGGCGGTCTGGTTCAACAATCCGCTGACCCTGCCGTTCATGTATCTCTACGCCTATCGCACCGGTTGTCTGGTACTGCACCAGACGCCGGAGCCTTTCCACCTCAGCTGGACCCTTCACTGGCTGGAGCAGGAGGCAGCGACCCTGGTGCCCCCCTTCCTGCTCGGCAGCCTGCTGTTGGCGGTACTCACCGCCCTGAGCGGCGGCGCCCTGACTGCACTGCTGCTGCAACTGCGCAAGCTGTGGCAAGGTGTCCGCCACCACTGAGCCGCCCTTACCCTTGTTTGGCGATCAGCCGTTGACGATCAAAAAAGCCCGTCACCAAGGTGACGGGCTTTTTCATGGCATAGTGCCAGAGCACAAGGCGATGCGATTACAGCACCTTGGCGATCGCCTCGCACAGAGGATCGATATTGGCGCGAGTAATACCGGCTACGCTGATCCGGCCTGAGCCGACGATATAGATGGCAAATTCGCTCTTGAGGCGCTCCACCTGCTCCTTGGTGAGGCCGGAGAAGGAGAACATGCCGTTCTGCTCGCGGATAAAGCTGAAATCCTGGCTCACGCCGAGGGCAGCCAGCTTCTCTACCAGCAGTTCGCGCATCTCGCGAATGCGCACCCGCATGGCAACCACTTCCTCGACCCACTCGGCATAGAGCGCCGGATCGCTCACCACGGCGGTGACCACTGCGGCGCCGTGTGACGGCGGGTTGGAGTAGTTGGCGCGAATGACGGTCTTGACCTGAGTGAAGGCCACGTCGGCGATCTCTTTGGTCGAGCTCACCAGCGTGAAGGCGCCGACCCGCTCGTTGTAAAGACCGAAGTTCTTGGAGAAGGAGCTCGCCACCAGCAGTTCATCGTGGCACTCGGCGAAGATGCGCAGGCCTTCGGCATCCTCTTCGATACCACGGGCAAAACCCTGATAGGCGAAGTCAAACAGCGGCAACCAGCCGGCAGTAGCACTCTGCTTGGCCAGCGCGCGCCACTGATCGCTAGTGGGGTCGATACCGGTCGGGTTGTGGCAGCAACCGTGCAGCAGCACCAGCTCACCCGGCTGCACTTCGGCCAGCGAGGCCTGCATGGCGGCAAAGTCGAGTCCCTTGGTCGCTGCGTCGTAGTACTTGTACCACTTGACGGTCAGGCCCGCGGCCTGGAATACGCTGACGTGGTTGGCCCAGGTGGGATCAGAGATCCAGATGGTCTTGGCCAGACCGTTGCGCACCACGAATTCGGCCGCAATACGCAGGGCACCGGTACCGCCCGGCGCTTGCGCGGTCTTGGCGCGGCCACTGGCAACCAGCGCAGAGTGCTGCCCGAACAGCAGTTGCTGCACGATGCGGCCATATTCGATATTGCCTTCAATACCGAGGTAGTTCTTGGTCTTCTCGTCGGTCAGCAGCTTCTGCTCGGCTTTCTTGACACAGTGAAGAATGGGGGTGGCACCGGACTCGTCCTTGTAGATCCCTACGCCCAGATTGATCTTGTGGCTGCGAGAGTCAGCGCGGAAGGCTTCGGTCAGGCCCAGGATCGGATCCGCTGGGGCGGCAACAACCTTTTCAAACATGGTATTCCCTGTATTCCGTTGAGTTCGTTGGGTGGCAAAGCGGCTTGATAAACAAAAGCGCTCATCTGGCGAGCGCTTCGTCAACTCTTTATATCACCGCGTTCAATGGGGGAAAACCGCTTTTTGGCTCGCTTTCAGGCCAATTTCAACCAACGGCATGCCACGCTGGTGCCAGCGCGCATACCTCGGCCGACAAGCCACCATTGGACTCAACCAAACCGCTACAAACTGCTAACAATGGCTTGGGGATCCGGCTCGGCTCCCAGGGCCGAGCCTCAGTCAAAGGCTGGGCATACGCGCTGAGGATGGGGGCCAGATCACGGGGCAACCACCAGCTGGCCGGACGACCCAGCCGCTGGGCCAGCGCCTGCAGCCGATCCACCCCGGCAGGGTCGAGAGCGGTGAGATGACTCCACAACACATTGGGGGGCAAGGCGGCCACCACCTGCTGCAAGGCTAGAGGAGCCGATGGAGGGGCCCACACCAGCAAGGTGCCGGGTTCAAGAGGTAGCTCGGCAAAGGCGCCGACGCTGTCTGTGGTGATCACCCGTTCGATACTCCCCTCCCCCCACAGGATCTTGCCAAGACCCGCCAGGGTGCGCTCGGGTAGCGCCACCTCCCCCAGCGCCTGCAACCAGGGGGCTGCGTCGATCAGGGCGCCGCCGCTGAAAAAGAGGCTGAACGGCTGGGCGGCGCGCAAGCGCAACAGCTGATCGGCGCAGAGCCGGATCCCCTTGTCCTCGAAATCAATCTGCTCGTTGGGGGTGAAGTTCACCTCTGACTTGCGATAGAGCGCCGCCAGCACCCGTTCGTTGACCAGCTCCCCCAATTGCCAGCCCTGAGCATGCAACCACTCCTCGGGCTCGGGGGGGGCAGTTGCGATCTCGGCCAGCATCAGCTCGCGGGTGAGATAGCGCCGTCCGGCCGGGGTGAGCTCATAGCTGTGGCTGCCATGGGCGAGCAGCAGCTGGTTATCCTTGAGCAGGCCCACCAGCGGTTGCCACTGGCGGCCACGGATCACCACAGGTGAGTGGCTCAGCAACTGCTGCGCCAGCGCCCGCCATTCGGGGTGACTAAAGTCGATCAATTACAATCCATCCCTGTCAGTGCTCAATCGGATAAACAAACAGCCTGAAAAGGTACCGTTACAGACCGATGACGCCAAGCCTCCCGCGCCAATTACGTGACCTCGCTCCCTGCAATATTCCCCAAACAGAAGAGCCCACCGTGGGGTGGGCTCTTTCTTGGATAACACTCGACGCTTATTCGACGTTGAGACGCAACTCAGCATCGTGCCAACCCAGTGGCAGGGTCAGCAACTGATCGATCAGCTCCCGGCGATCGGATTTCTCCAGATAGGCGAGATAGAGCGGACGGCTCAGCGGCTGGCCCCCCTCCACCAGATGGAGCGCCCCCTTCTCGAGGAAGGGGCTGACCATCCGCCGTGGCAGGTAGGCAGCACCACCGTTGGCCAGCACGAACTGCAACGCCATGCTAGCGGAGCTGGAGTGCAGCACCGGGGTCTTTTGCAGGCTCTGCAACCGGCTGGGTTGCGGCTCGAAGCTGGTGCCCCAATCGAGGTGGATGTGCGGCATCTGCATCAGGTTGTCGGCATTGGCGGCCGGATCCCGGCTCACCAGCTCGAACACCAGCTCACCGATGGGATGCAGGGCAATCTCGTCGATCTTGGTGGGCTCGGAGAGCAGGGCCAGATCGAGGGAGCGCTCCAGCAACTGGCGGCAGAGGTGCTCGCGGGAGGCTGTTTCCAGCCGCACCGCCAAACCAGGCGCCAATGCATAGATGTGATTGAGCCAGTCGTTGAAATCGAGCTCCCAGAACACCGCGGGCGCGCCGATAGCCAACTGCTGGCTGAATCCTGGCGAGAGCGCAACATCCTGCTTGGCGCGACCAAGGGTGTGCAAGATGGCGTCTGCGTAGGGCAGCAGACGCTCACCGGAGGCGGTCAGGCGGATGTTGTTGCGATGACGGGCAAACAGACTGACACCCAGTTGCTGCTCTAGCTGGCGGATCCGGAAACTCACCGCCGACTGGGTCAGGTAGAGATTTTCAGCAGCCCGGCCAAAGTGCCGGGTCTTGCTCACCTCGATAAAGGTCCGAAGCAGCTCGGTATCCATTAATCGATGGACTCGTCACTGCCACCGCCGCTGCCACCACCGACATCAAAGCTGCCGCCACCGCTGCTCTCTTCGCTGGCGCCGCCAACGACGGTGCAGAGGCGATGAACGCGCTTGGGACCGATCACCTTGAGGTACTTGAACCACACCTTGGCATGGGGGTTGGCACCGGCTTCGCCGGATTTGACCTGTTCGACGAAGGCGGACTCGACATCGTCACGGGGTGCAAGGTTGCCCTGGTAGAGTGCCAGCATGGCGGTACCATACTTTTCCAGACTGTCCGCTTCGGCCACAGTGAATTCGCCACTGCGACGCAGGCCACGGGGAAAATGTTTGAAGTCGTTGAAACGCTTGTCTGATTCGAAGCTCATAGTGCTCTTTTTTCTGGTTAGTTTGACCTTTGCGGGCAAGTATCATCAGGCCATCGCCGAGTGCAAAATCAATTTTCTCACTATGTTAATAAATATCTTTTATCGAAGTCACTTTGCCCCATAGCTGACGCCGATTTTGTGGCATAACACACAAAAAACGTTGATAAATAATAAACTTATGTAAACGTACAGCCAATTTGCACGTCACTTTTTGGACTGCGCAGGCAAAAATAAAGCGCCATACGGCGCTTTATTTATCACATCAGGTGAACCAGCTGAACCTTTGGTTCAAACATGCTTACTCAATCATGGCCGGTTGGGCCAGGTTGTCGGCACGCCACAGACGGTAGCGCACTTCATACTCCTGCGGCACGTAAATCACGAACGGCAGTTTTGAGTTGTAGTTCACGAAGAAGCCCTGACCGTAGATCTGGACGAAGGTCTCTTTCTGCTGGTTATCCGGGCACATCATCAGGGTGCTGATGGGGTCGGAGACTTTGCCCAGTTTCAGGTAGTTGTAGCCCCAGCCTTTGACGCTGTGCTGTTCCAGGTTGCCTGCAAAACGCGGTACGTTGCAATCAACCATCATCTTTTTGCCGACCTGCAGCTCGACCATCATGTCAGCTTCTTTCTCGACTTCAGGCAGGCGGATCACCACACGTTCCTGATTCACGTCAGCGGCTGGGAACATGCTGATATCAAATTTTTTCGGCTCGGCGGCGAAGGCATGGCCACCCAGCAACAAGGCGCCCAGCAGGCTAAAACGCAATACGGTTTTCATCTGTACCTCATGGGGTTGGTTCAACGCCGCTAGACTAACCGCTCTGCCGATTTCATGCCAGCGATCTGCTACGTAAAAACTGCGTAAAATGATGCAGATCCGGCACACCATGACGTGATCTGGCTATTTTCTGACAGGGCGCACACTCCCGTTACGGGAACCTGAAACAAAAAGCGAGGCCAATTGGCCTCGCTTTGCATTCAAATGGCGCCAGAGTGCTATTTGGCCGCCTCTTGATGGGCCTTGATGACGGCCACCGCCTTGTCGGGGAAGTCGCTGAACACCCCATCCACATCGGCCTGATAGAGGAAGATATTAAGGAGATCGGTGAAGTCCTTGGCATAGGCCGGGATCTGCCCCTCATCCTGACGGAAGGTATAGGGGTGAACTTTCAGGCCCGCCGCGTGGGCTTCTTTTACCATGCCGGTGAAGACCGGCTTGCCCAAAGTGCCCGGCTCGGTGACGATCATCGGTTTCCACGGGCCAATCCCTTCGGCATAGCTGGCGATGGTTTTCATCGCCCCCGGCTTGAACATCCAGTCATAGTTGTAGGGGGTCGCCTTGCCCTTGGCGTCGTAGACCATAGTCTCGTTCCAGTCGGTCTCGGCCATCAGCTGCACCAGTTTCAGATCCATACCCATGGCGGGCATCAGCTCGCTGTTGATGCGCTTGAGTTCATCGGCATCGAAGCACTGCAGATAGACCTTGTCGTCCTTCCCGGTGTAGCCGTACTCCTTGAGCACCTTCAGCACTGCTTTGGAGATATCCTTGCCTTCGTGACGGAACAGCCAGGGCGCTTTGATCTCCGGATAGATCCCGATGTTCTTGCCGGTGCTCTTGTTGAGCCCCTGGATCATCTCGATCTCCTCCTGGAAGGTGTGGATCTTGAAGTCTGACTTCCAGAGCGGGAAGCGGGCCGGATAGACCGGCACCTGCTTGCCATCCACCAGCTGGAACGGTTCGGTCATACGCAGGGAACGCACCTCATCCAGGGTGAAATCCACCACATAGTAACGGCCGTCCGGACGGGCACGGCCGGGGAAGCGCGCCGCCACATCGGTGATACCATCGAGGAAGTGATCGTGCATCACCACCAGCTGATCATCCTTGGTCATCACCAGATCCTGCTCCAGATAGTCGGCCCCCATGCCATAAGCCAGCGCCTTGGACTCCAGGGTATGCTCGGGCAGGTAGCCGGAAGCTCCACGGTGGGCGATCACCACCTTGCCTTCATCGGCAGCCAACACGGGTAATGAGAGGGATGCCCCAAGGCTCAAGGCGATGAGGGAAACGGCGAGTTTTTTCATATGTGATGCTCTTTATTATTGTGTGTAGGTAATTGTTCTATAAGAGGTTTGTTGCATATTTACGGTGGAAAGCGGTAGGCAGCAGCGCACTGCCCACCGTCACTCATCAGCTCGCCTTGCGCAGAGCCTGATGGTATTGGTCGAGCCAGATCTGCAGCATCTGCTGCTCTGAGTCGTTCAGGCGCAGCCCCAGCTTGCTGCGGCGCCAGAGGATATCGTCCAGTGAACAGGCCCACTCCCGTTCGATGAGATAGCGCACTTCCGACTCGTAGAGGCCGCCACCGAAGTGAATGCCGCGATCCTCTTTCAGCCAAAGACGGGCATGGGCACCATAGGCCTCGGCAATGCGCAGGGCGCTGCGCTCATCTAGCCAGTCAAACTCCAGCGCAAAGGCGCGGGCCAGCTCGCGTACCGAGCAGTCAAACTCGCCACCGGGCAGCCGGCTGGTCGCCGTCCAGTCATCCCCCATCTGGCTAAACCAGGGCTTGAGCTTGTTGCAGGCGGCCTGCGCCAGCTTGCGATAGGTAGTGAGCTTGCCGCCAAACACCGACAAGAGCGGCGCACCGTCAGACTCGCCAGACAGTTCGAGGGTGTAGTCACGAGTCACCGCTTGCGGCGAGTCTGACTCGTCATCACAGAGCGGACGCACCCCGGCATAGGTCCAGATCACATCTTGCGGCGCAATTTGGCGAGTGAAGTGGGCGTTGACCACCTTGCACAGGTAGGTAATTTCAGCCTCGCTGATCTTCGCTTCCCGCGGGCTGCCGTGGTGCTCCACATCCGTGGTGCCGATAAGGGAGTAGTCCTGCTGATAAGGGATGACGAAGACGATACGGTTATCTTCGTTTTGCAGGATATAGGCCTCTTCGCGCTCGTGGATGCGCGGCACTATCATGTGGCTGCCTTTAATAAGGCGAATGCCGCGGGGGGATTTCTCGTGCAGGCTCTCGTCGTAGAAGGTCTTGACCCAGGGGCCCGCGGCATTGACCAGACCACGGCAGGTGACGGTAAACTGCTCGCCCCCTTCCCGCTCCAAAGTGAGCGTCCAGTGTTTGGAACCGCGCACTGCCTTGATGCAACGGGTGCGGGTCTGCACGTCGGCCCCCTTGTCACGGGCCATCATGGCATTGAGCACCACCAGCCGGGCGTCGTCGACCCAGGCGTCCGAGTATTCAAATCCCTTGTTGATCCCTGCGGTCAAGCCATCTTGCGGCAGAAAGCGCACGCCGCAGCTCCCCTTGAGCTTGTCGCGCTTGGCCAGATTGTCATAGAGGAACAGACCGGCACGGATCATCCAGGCCGGACGCAGGTGTGGACGGTGCGGCAGGCGAAAACGCATGGGACGCGCGATGTGGGGCGCCATACCGAGCAGCACCTCCCGTTCCGCCAACGCCTCTTTCACCAGCCGGAATTCGTAATGCTCGAGATAGCGCAAACCGCCGTGGATCAGCTTGCTGGAGTTGGACGAGGTGGCAGAGGCGAGATCTTGCGCCTCAAACAGGGCAACCTTCAGACCCCGTCCTGCCGCATCGGCTGCGATGCCGACCCCGTTGATGCCGCCACCGACGACGACCAGATCATAATGTTCGCTCATGTTCACCTACTTTCATTTTTATGATTGCTATAACAGCAATGTTTGATTTCGCTCATTTTAGAACATGAAAATACAACAAACGAACATTTTATGGCGAAAGTGTGATCGCCACAGCCCGCCAGAGGTGGCAAAGGGAACAGGTCAGCGGAGCCAATGGCGTCGGGCCAACATCGGCGGGTTAATAGCCAAAAAAACCAGATTGAATAGTGGTTTTTGCAATACCTATAAAGGGGTGAGATGAGTGCGGGACTGGGGGAGATAAAGATAAAGGAGGCCGCCCTGACGGGCGACCGGCACAGCCTTGGCGTGTTTCGCCGTCAGCAGATGTGGCAGACGATCTGGTGTTGCGCCATCAATCGCGTCAGCTTTTCCGGTGGCTCCTGATCGGTAAAGAGGGCGTGGATCTGGCTGAGATTGCCCAGATTGACCATGGCATTGCGGCCGAACTTGGTGTGGTCGGCGGCCAGGAACACCTGACGGGAGTGAGCGATGATGGCCTGGGCAATCTTCACCTCGTGATAGTCGAAATCGAGCAGGGAGCCGTCGTTGTCGATCCCCGAAATCCCGATGACACCATAGTCCATGCGAAACTGACCGATAAAGTCGCGGGTCGCCTCCCCCACGATGCCGCCATCGCGGTTGCGGATCTCGCCACCGGCAATGATGACGGTGAAGTCATCCTTGGCCGTCAAAATGCTGGCCACGTTGAGGTTGTTGGTGACGATGCGCAGCTCACGGTGATCGAGCAGGGCGCGGGCGATCGCCTCGGTGGTGGTGCCTATGTCGATAAAGAGCGATGAGCCGTCGGGAATATTGGCCGCTACCTCGCGGGCGATGCGCTCTTTCTCCTTGAGTTGCATCACTTTACGGGCGCTGTAGGCGGTATTGACGGTACTCGAATGCAGGGAGGCACCGCCGTGATGGCGCCGGATCTTGTTCTGTTCGGCGAGATCGTTCAGATCCCGGCGAATGGTCTGGGGGCTGACGTCAAAGTGAGTCACCAGATCGTCGGTCGAGACAAATCCCTGCCGCGTCAGGACGTCCAGGATCTCCAGATGTCGTTGGGTTTGCTTCACGCTTGCACTCCGATGATGAGACAAAAAAAGGCCCCGGCAGATGCGGGGCCTTTTGGCAGTTTACCTGATCCCCTTTGGGATCAATAAGCTGAGGATCACGTTTTATGCCTTATGGGCAGCCGCTTTCTTGGCCGCAACGGCAATGTTCTCATGCTTGAGGGTCATCGCCAGCAGGATGATGGAGAGCACGCAGGAGACGGTCAGCACCATGAAGCCGCCATCCCAACCGAAGTGGTCAACGGTATAACCCAGCATGGCGTTGGCTGCCACGGCGCCGCCCAGATAACCGAACAGACCGGTGAAACCTGCCGCAGTACCGGCGGCTTTCTTCGGTGCCAGCTCAAGAGCATAGAGGCCGATCAGCATGACAGGGCCGTAGATCAGGAAGCCGATAGCCACCAGTGCCATCATGTCGATGGTCGGGTTGCCGGCCGGGTTGAACCAGTAAACCAGCACAGCCAGGGTCACCAGCACCATGAACAGGATACCGGCCGGGGCACGGCGGCCCTGGAACATCTTGTCAGAGATCCAGCCACACAGCAGGGTGCCCGGAATACCGGCCCACTCGTAGAGGAAGTAAGCCCAGGAGGAGTTGTCGACGGTGAAGTGCTTGGCCTCTTTCAGGTAGGTTGGCGCCCAGTCCAGCACACCGTAACGAATGAGGTAAACGAAAGCGTTGGCGATCGCGATGTACCACAGCAGTTTGTTGTGCAACACGTACTTGACGAAGATCTCCTTGGCGGAGAACTCCTGCTCGTGGCTCTCGTTGTAATCCTTCGGATAGTCGTTCTTGTACTTCTCGATGGGAGGCAGACCGACCGATTGCGGGGTATCACGCATCACGAAGAAGGCGATCACCGCGATGGCGGCCGCCGCTGCCGCAGGCACATAGAAGGCGCTGCGCCAGTCGTTGAACCAGCCCATCCCGAGGATAAACAGCGGGCCAATCATGCCGCCACCCACGTTGTGTGCCACGTTCCAGACCGCAACCACTTCGCCGCGCTCTTTCTGTGACCACCAGTGCACCATGGTGCGACCGCAGGGCGGCCAGCCCATGCCCTGTGCCCAACCGTTCAGGAACAACAGCACAAACATGATGGCAATGCTGGAGGTGGCCCAGTGCATGGTACCCATCATGAACATGATGGCAGCCGAGAGCAGCAGACCGGCGGAGAGGAAGTAACGGGCGTTGGAACGGTCAGAGACGTTCCCCATCAGGAACTTGGACAAACCGTAAGCGATGGAGACCCCGGAGAGCGCGAAACCGAGATCACCACGGGAAAAGCCCTGCTCGATCAGATAGGGCATCGCCAGACTGAAGTTTTTCCGTACCAGATAGTAGCCGGCGTAACCGAAGAAGATCCCGAAAAACACCTGCCAACGCATGCGTTTGTAGAAGGGGTCGACCTTGTCAGCCGGGAGCCTGTCGATGTGCGCCGCAGGCCTGAAGAGACTAAGCATGTTCTGCTTCCTTATTGTTGTTATGGGCGGTTGAGGATGCCCTGACCATTCCAACGAATCATGTGAGTCCACCGATTCGCAAGCGAGCCAATTGTGCTCATATGCGCTCATTTAATCTGTGATGCATGCTCAAATATTGCAGTTTTATTACAAATAATAGCTCCAAATGAGAAATTGCTCAGCAAGCGCCAGCCCTTGTGTGGCAAGGGTTGCAAGCTACCCCCTAAGTGGTAAGCGGCTGTTATCAAGATGCTTTACGTCACATTTTCTTAGCAATGAGTGGGATCTTGTCCACATTTCCTATGGAGGGGGGATGGTGAAATTAGCGGGAAGGGTTATTTTCTGTCACGACCGATAACGAGCGCAAACGAGCATAACGTTTGCGCAAGACGCAAAAACAACAAGGAAACGTTTTCGGCAGCAACGGATAGACACAAAAAGATAGAACGGAACATCAAACCTCTACGGGTGGATATAAGGAATAAAAGTATGAGCATACAAAGACCCAATACCCTGCTTGGCGAATGCATCGCCGAGTTTATCGGAACCGGCCTGCTGATATTTTTCGGTGTCGGATGTGTGGCCGCACTGGTGCTGGCAGGCGCCAACTTCGGGCAGTGGGAAATTTCCATTACCTGGGGTCTGGGTGTGGCCATCGCCATCTATGTGACCGGCGGTATTTCAGGTGCCCACCTGAACCCGGCCGTCACCCTGGCGCTGATGACCTTCTGCGGGTTCGACAAGCGCAAGGTGGTGCCCTACATCATCGCCCAGATGGCCGGTGCCTTCTGCTTCGCGGCCCTTGTCTACTTCCTTTATGGTAACCTTTTCACCCAGTGGGAAGTGACCCATAACGTGGTGCGCGGCAGCGTCGAGAGCCTCGGCACCGCCGGGATCTTCTCCACCTACCCCAATGCCCTGCTGACCAACATGCAAGCCTTCGCCGTCGAGCTGGTGATCACTGCCGTCCTGATGCTGGGCATCATGGCGCTGGGTGACAACAACAATGGCGCCCCCAAAGGTTTCGCAGCCGCTCTGCTGATCGGTATCCTGATCGCGGTGATCGGTGCCTCCCTTGGCCCGTTAACCGGTTTTGCCATGAACCCGGCCCGTGACTTTGGTCCGAAACTGTTCGCGTTCTTTGCTGGCTGGGGTGATGTTGCCCTGACCGGTGGTCGTGACAACCCCTACTTCTGGGTTCCGATCCTTGGCCCCATCGTTGGCGCCCAGATTGGTACCGCTCTGTATGTCAAAGTGCTGGCTCCCTGCGTCCCGGGCAACCGTGTCGTCACCACCGAGCAAGCGACCCAAACCGCCAAAGAAGAGGCTGCCGCATAAGAGCGGCCCCCTCCAACGTATAAAAACGTGGAAAATAGAAACGTGGAGAACATCATGTCTGCTGAAAAGAAATATGTCGTCGCTCTGGACCAGGGAACCACCTCTTCCCGCGCCATCGTGTTTGATCAGGATGCCAACATTGTCGGTACCTCCCAGCGCGAATTCACCCAGCACTACCCGAAAGCGGGCTGGGTAGAGCACGACCCGATGGAGATCTGGGCGACCCAATCCTCTGTCTTTACCGAAGTGCTGGCCAAGACCGGCCTGCGCAGCGAAGAGATCGCCGCCATCGGTATCACCAACCAGCGTGAAACCACCGTCGTCTGGGAAAAGGCCACCGGCAAGCCCATCTACAACGCCATCGTCTGGCAGTGCCGCCGCACCGCCGCCATCTGTGAAGAGCTCAAAGCTCGCGGTCTGGAAGAGTACGTTCGCGAAAACACAGGTCTGGTGCTGGATGCCTACTTCTCCGGTACCAAGGTGAAGTGGATCCTCGATAACGTGGAAGGTGCCCGCGAGAAGGCGATGAACGGTGAGCTGCTGTTCGGCACCATCGACACCTGGCTGGTCTGGAAGATGACCAATGGCGAAGTGCACGTCACCGACCCGACCAACGCCTCCCGTACCATGCTCTACAACATCCGTGAGCTGAAGTGGGACGAGAAGATGCTGGACGAGCTGGGCATCCCCATGTCCATGCTGCCGGAAGTGAAACCCTCTTCCGAAGTGTACGGCTACACCACCCGTGGTGGCGGCTCCCGCATCCCCATCGCCGGTATTGCCGGTGACCAGCAGTCTGCCCTGTTCGGCCAGCTCTGCTTTGAAAAAGGGATGGCCAAGAACACCTACGGTACCGGCTGCTTCATGCTGATGAACACCGGCACCGAGCCGGTTCGCTCCAGCAACGGCCTGCTGACTACCGTTGCCATCGGCCCGAAAGGGGAAGTGAACTACGCGCTGGAAGGTGCGGTATTTATGGGCGGCGCCACCATCCAGTGGCTGCGTGACGAGCTGAAGATCATTCACGATGCCCGCGATACCGACTACTTCGCCTCCAAGGTGGGTGACACCAACGGCGTCTATCTGGTACCGGCCTTCGTCGGTCTGGGCGCGCCCTACTGGGATCCGTATGCTCGCGGCACCATGGTCGGTCTGACCCGTGGTGCCAACCGCAACCACATCATCCGTGCTGCGCTGGAATCCATTGCCTATCAGAGCCGCGATGTGCTGGATGCGATGCAGCAGGACTCCGGCATCAAGCTGGCAGCCCTCAAGGTAGACGGCGGCGCCGTAGCCAACGACTTCCTGATGCAGTTCCAGGCTGACATGATGCACACCCCGGTGGTACGTCCGACCCGCATCGAGACTACCGCCATGGGCGCCGCCTTCCTGGCGGGTCTGGCAGTCGGCTTCTGGAAGAGCTCGGACGAGCTGGAAGACAAGTTCAGCGTGGACCGCGAGTTCATCCCGCAGATGGACAGAGACGATCGCGCCAAACGTTACAGCGGCTGGCAGAAAGCGGTTGAGCGTTCACGCCGTTGGGCTGAAGAGGATTGATCGGGCACCCGACATTCCGTTGAGATAAACACCCAAGAGGCCGACCGCAATGTCGGCCTCTCTTTTTATGCTTTCCCTTGCCGCTTTCTGCCCCCTTCCCCGCTCATTGCTCCCTCCTGTTTTTCTGCCGCACTCTGTTGTCACCATCCGCCACAACACAATTGAGTTCTCTATCTATAATCATCATCTGGGTCGCATATGCGACCTTATTTATGAGGAGAGCGATATGGAGAGGGCGATACACCGTTTTACACTGCACTCACTCTGGTCAGGGCTCGGGATCCGCACCCGGATCCTCGCTGGCGTGGCGATACTGATGGCCATCGCCATCAGCTGCATCACCTTGATCCTCGAGCAGATATCCCACAGTCAGGCCCAGCAGCGAGTCGAACGCTACGAGCTGCCAAGCAGCGTGGATCGCATTGCCAACCAGCTGACAGCGCAGCTTATCCAGCACCTGACCGAGGCGCAGGCGCTAGCCAGCAACCGTTTTGTCATCGACTGGCTGACCGCTGGCATGCCAGAACAAGAGTGGCCCGCCATGGAGCGCTACTTTCAGGATCTGCAACGGCGGATCGGCGGCAACGTCTTTATCGCCCCCCGCCAGAGCAACACCCTGATCAACTTCAGCGGCGGCCCCACCGCCCAGAAATCGCTGAGCGAATCAGACCCGAAAGATGGGTGGTTTTTCGGCTTTCTCAAACGCAGCAAACCCTATGAGCTGAACCTCGACATCTCGGATTTTGACAAGCGCGCCTCCCTCTATATCAACACCGCCGTCACCCACGAGGGCAAGACCCTGGCGGTGGCAGGTACCTCCATCGACATGAGTGCCCTGAGCAAGCTCATTAGCGGCTACCGGATCGGCAAGAGTGGTCAGGTCTATCTGGCCGACATGGAGGGCAATATCGAGATCCACCCCGAGCAGGAGGTGGAGGGGGCCGCCCACCACCAGCAATCCTTCCTCGATACCGTCAAACGGCTTATTCCCAATGCCCGGGAACAGGTGGCCGTAGAGGCGCTAACACTGGAGGGACAAACCTACCTCATCGCGGTGCGTTACATCCCCACCCTCAACCGGCTGCTGATTGGCGAGATAAACAGCGCCGAGCTGGAAGAGGGACTGCAGGAATCCCGCCAGCTCATCATCATGGTGTCGCTCGCCATCGGCGGGATCGCCATGCTGGCCTCCGCCTGGCTGGCTCACTCCATCAGTCGCCCGATTCGTCAGGCAGCCGATGGCATGCACCACATCACCGCCGATCGGGATCTGGCGACCCGCCTCGACTTCTCTGACGAGTCGGAGCTGGGCATGATGGCCCAGAGTTTCAATCAGCTGATCCAGAGCCTGAACCAGAGCTTCTCCCGCTTCCAGCAGTCAGGCAGCGCCCTCTCCGCGCAGTCGTCCCAATCCATGCAGCAGGCCCAGGCACTGGCAGGAGAAGCGTGCCAGCAGGCCCAGAGCATTCAGGAGCTGACCACTGTGGTCACCACCATCGGCGACAACGCCGAGCAGATCGCCAGCCGCTCGGAAGGAGTCAACGACGTGACCCAACGCATCGCCAACCATATGCTCAGCATCGAGCAGGATGTGACCCAGAGCGCCGCGCAACTCGACACCTTGCGCAGCAGCATCGGCAGCTCCTCAGCCCTGCTCGATGAGGTGGTGAAAGACAGCAACAACATCACCCAGATCATGAACCTCATCCGCGATGTCTCGAACCAGACCAACCTGCTCGCCCTCAATGCGGCCATCGAAGCGGCCCGGGCGGGGGATATGGGGCGGGGCTTTGCGGTGGTGGCCGACGAGGTACGCCAACTGGCGGTGCGTACCCAGACTGCCACCAAGGATGTGCAGGATCTTATCTTGCGCCTGCAGGAGGGAACCCGGCAGGCCAGCAGCTCGATGGCAGACTCCCGCAACCTGAGCGAAGAGGGATACAACCGGATGAATCAGGCCAGAGAGGTGCTGGTTGATGCAACCAGCCAGATCAACCAGACCGCCCTCGAGATCAACGAGATCAGTGCGCTGGCGCAGGCGCAGAATCAACAGATGGGGCAAGCCCGAACGGCGCTGGACGAGCTGGCCATGGTGGCCGAACACCAGCGGGAACACGCGCAGGAGAGCAATGCCGCCAGCCGCGAATTGTTCGAACTGGCCAAGGCCATCGACGAGCAGATCCGCCAATACCGGATTGGCTAGGCCCGGCGCTTCCCTCTCTCCCTCTCAATAACCAAGACGCCACCACCGGGTGGCGTTTTCATTTTGCAAATCATTTTGCCTGCGCTCTCGAAACGGGAATGACGACAAAACTCGCAAGACATTGATAATTAACATGAAAAAATGTGGAATGGCCATTGCTTAGTGATATCAGACTCAACAGAGGGATATCGCCATGAAACCGACCACCACTCAAGCGCCCGTAGCTCACGTCGCCACTCAAAAAGAGACCCTGACCCCCCGCGAAGGCACCTTCCTGATGATGGTGGCCCAACTGGTGGTGCTCACCTGCATCGTACTGGCCACCACCGTCGGCGGCCTCTCCTGGCAGTGGACCCTGCTGCTGGCCATTCCGCCGGTGATCGGCGGCGCCCTGCTCAGCCGGGTATGGGGCAAACTGCCCCGCTAACTGCGTTTCAGCCCACACACCTTCCCGAACCGGCGGCCGACCCTCAAGTCGGCCGTCTGTTTATCTGTCACCAGGCTAATGCTGATTGGCCGCAACGAAGGCGCGGCTTGTTCTTCGCCAAGCAAACCGCAGCGACGAACCGTTCAAACAAACCGTACAATCCAACCTGCACTACAGGGTATGGCTGCCAAGCTGCTCTTTGAGAAAGTCGAGCCAGACCCGCAGTCGGATATCCCGCTGGGCATCGGAGTAGAAGACTGCATTGATGGGGCGCGAGGCGCCGCTGTTACTGCGGGCCAGCACCTCCACCAGCGCGCCGCACTCCCGATCCGGCCCGGTCATAAAATCCGACAGACAGACAATTCCCTGCCCCGCCAGCGCCAGCTGACGCAAGGTTTCACCACTGCTGGCACGCAGGCTGGGGGTGATGGCAAAGCGATCCCCCTGCTCGGCACTGAGCAGCGGCCAGTGGTTGAGGTGATCGGGATGCAAAAAGCCAAGCAGCTCGTGACTGCTCAGCAGATCCGCCGGTTGGCGCGGGATGCCGCGCTCGCTCAAGTAAGCAGGAGAGGCCAGCAGCCGCAACCGCGAACGGCCAAGCGGCAACGCACGCAGGGAGGAGTCGGTCAGCTCGCCGATGCGGATGGCCATGTCCACCCGCCGCTCCATCAGATTGATAAAGCCCTCCGAGCTGTGCAGTTGCAGCTCGATGGCAGGATAGCGACGTCGAAACTCGCCGATGATCGGCACCAGCCGGTGCAGAATAAAGGGGGTAGCGGCATCGACTCTCAACACCCCTTCGGGTTGTTCCCGGCGCATCAGCAGATGCCCCTCCGCCTCGCTCATCTCGGTCAGGATCTTCACCGCCCGCTGATAGAACCAGCTCCCCTCCTCGGTCAGACTGACCCGTCGGGTGGTGCGATTGAGCAGCACGGTGGAGAGCTTCTCCTCCAGCCGCTTGATGCCACGGCTCACCACCGAGTTATCCATGCCGAGGTTCTCCGCCGCCTGGCGAAAACTGCCCGCCTCCACCACCGCCACAAACAGGGTCAGTTCATCAGAATGGGTCTTCATTGCTGTTATCCGGACAAGAGTTATGGGCCTTTATAGGCGTAGCTGCTGTGGATTGGCAAGCGTGCTCAGACAGACGATCTTGTTTTTCGAAGAGAAATAATCAGAGAGAATCACTATCTCTCATCCTGTTTAATCAGTAGAATGCGATCGAGAGGAATCGTATGAAGCCCTACTATCAAGGGAATAAATTAATGGAGTTTGAAGAACGGCTGGCTATTGCCCATCAACTACTGGCTGACAGTGGCCTCAAGGAATTTCACTACAATCCGTGGCTGTTCAAATTGCTGCGTAAACTCGGCGTCCCCGTCAAGCCGCCTTATTACGCGGGCTGGCTTACCAATTTCCTCTGTTCCGGCCTATCTATTGCGCCGTTATGGGGTCTGATTATGTGGACATTCGTCTGGCATCCAGAGGGAATGGATCTTTTATCAGCCCTGTTCAACACAGCCATGTTCGCTGGCGTATTTGGTCTTTTCACCTTAATTGGACTCTGGCTCAAGCGCCGGCAGCTTGGATTGACCCCATGGGAGCAGTTGGAGCACCAGCACATCAGTGAAGGCACAGCAGAAGAAGGTTAAAGCTCCTGCTGCCGATTGAAACTGAGTGCAATACAGGCTCTGAAGAGCACACTTTCACAGACTCGGACTCTCACCTTGCCAGATTTCGTTAAATTTTTTATCAGCTTTTCAATTAACTGCCTCATCCAAACCGCCATTGGCCTCTTGGTTCTCGCCTACAGGCTTTTCCGCCACCACAATGGCAACTGGCGCAGCTATCGACGAAGCTGGGATCCTCTCCCTCTATTTGCCTCCATTTTCCTTGGCATGGTGATCGCAAAAAAGCTTCATCCGGCCATCATGGCAGCCTTGTAGTGATTGACCATAACTTGGACAACATTCACTGCCACAGATAACCGAACAATTCACTAGATGAGCAAACAGTTGTGCCCTCACTGTGAGATAAGCACTGGATAAAAGCGTCCATGCGGGCCAAAAATATCTCTTTGCGGGTTTTAGGTGGTTTGCCATTGAACGCACAAACCGCGAAGGTGAGCTGGTGACTCATGCAGAAACAGGGTTGTTGACTACAAATTCCGACAATCATTCATAAAAATTTCTCACTACTGCTATTGCTGCTCTCCCCTCAATACTGTTTTGCGACCAGCGCCCTGTTTCCAGCAAGTCACGGCAGGCATACTGACCCTTCGTTTTTGCCAAGGAGGTTCAGATGTCATCACCCGTGATTGTGATTGCCCAGCTTGAAGCCAAACCCGAATTCGCCGCCCAGTTTCGCGCCGCCCTTGAGCCGCTGATTGCGGCCACCTTGCAAGAGGCGGGCTGCCAGCGCTATCAGCTGCATAAGGACTTGGACAATCCACACAGCTGGATGCTCTACGAGGTGTGGGAGAGTAACGCCGCCCTCACCGCCCATCAGGGCCAACCCCACTTTACCGAATTTGTCGCCAAGGCCGAGCCCTGGTTTGCCAGCAGCACCATTCGCCGCTATCAGCCACTGGGCGCCTGACTGGCCCTAGAGCCTGTTTCTGTTCAGCCCATCAAGGGCCAACCACCACCCCATTGAGGAACGAGATGATCAATATGCCACCTATGGGTCTGGGCACCTTCCGCCTGAAGGGCGAGCCGCTGCTTGCCACCCTGACCAACGGTCTGGAGCTGGGCTATCGCCATATCGATACCGCCCAGCTCTATGACAACGAAGCCGAAGTCGGCGCCGTGCTGACCCGCAGCACTGTTGCCCGTCACGAGATCTACCTGACCACCAAGGTGTGGACCAGCGAGTTTGGCCCGGGCAAGCTGATCCCGAGCCTTGAGGTGAGCCTGGAAAAACTGGGCACCGACTATCTGGATCTGGCGCTGATCCACTGGCCCTCCCCCAAGGATGAGGTGCCGATGGCAGTCTATCTGGAGCAGTTGGCCGAGGCCAAGGCCCGGGGCCTGACCCGGGAGATCGGGGTCTCCAACTTCACCGTGGCCCAGCTCAAAAAAGCTATCGAGATTTTGGGGCCGGGGGCCATCGCCCACCAGCAGATCGAGGTTCATCCTCTGCTGCAAAACCGCAAGGTGGTCGAGTTCTGCAAAGCCCGGGGTATCGCCGTCACCGCCTATATGCCGCTCGCCTATGGCAAAGTGCTGAGCGAGCCGCTGCTGATGGAGATTGGCCAGCGCCACGGGGTATCGGCGGCGCAGGTGTCGCTGGCCTGGCTGCTGGCGCAGGGCATGACAGTGATCCCGAGCTCCACCAAGCGGGAGAATCAGGCCGCCAATCTGGCCGCTCTCGAAATCACCTTGAGCAGCGAGGAGATGGCCGCCATCGCCACGCTGGATCGGGGCGAGCGCTGCGCCAATCCCGACTTTGCCCCCGCATGGGACTGACGCGAAAGGCGTGAGACTAACGCGAAAGAAAGGCTGGCTCGCCAGCAAGCCAAATTAAACAGGGAGAGCATCATGCTCTCCCTGTCTCTTTTCTTGCCTCACGCTTTGTAGCGTTTGCTGAACGTCCAGCCGCCATATTGATGCCAGATGCAGCCCCGCAATCAGGGCGCGTTCTGGCAAAGGGCGGGATCGAACACTTGCTTCCAGTCTGATTTCATATCGACCACCACCCAGCCCCGCGCTTTTGCCTGTGCCAGCCCGTCGATCAGCTTGCCGCTGGCTGGCGGATGGCTGTCGTAGGCGTATTCGCGCTTGGCATCGGTGTGGTGCACCAGCAGGCCGAAGGTGTGGTAATCCGGGTTGGTCGAGGTGTATTGCAGCATGGGCACGTCGCCATCGCTGTTGCCAAAGGCGCCGACCGGACGCTGCCCCATAAAGAGGTGAATGGCGGCCGGTTTCGCCTTGCTGTCATCGAAATAGGCGCCGTTCATTGTCTTGCGGATCTCGCTGCCCTCCCCGGTCAGGGCAAACTCGCCGAGAGTAAAGGAGCCAATCACCTGCTGGGGCGGGATGCCATACATCTGCTCGGACATCACCCGCATAAAATCGACGCCGCCGCCGGAGACAATCCAGGTCTGGAAGCCATTATCCCGCAGATACCCCAGCAGCTGCTTCATCGGCAGGTAACCGAGCTGATCGTAGTGGCAGCCAAAACGGGGATCCTTGCTGCTGTTGACCCAGCGAGTGACCCGCTCGGCAAACTCGGTGGTGGTCATGCCGCTGTGGGTCAGTCCCACCAGCTTGGCGAGCCCCTTCTCCCCCGATTTGGCCACGGCCTTGAGGTCGTTGTTCAGCACTGCCGCGACGATGGGGTCGGCCTTCCACTCCGGGTGTTCCGGCGCCAGGCGCTTGATCTCGTCCATCGCAAACTGCAGCTGATAGGTCATGGGCGCTTCCGGCCAGAGGGTGCCGTCATTATCAAACACCACATGGCGCTTCTCTGGCGGAATAAAAGTGGCCTGCTGCTGATCGGTGGCATTGGTTACCCAGCGGGTGACCGCCTGCTTGGCTGCCGTGTCATTCCAGGCAGAGAGGGGATCGCTCTGGCCAGCCTGTACCGCAAAGGCGCCGCACAGCAGCAAAAGAGAGGAGAGTCGGTTCAATGTCATCATGTTACCTGTCAGCTGGATGTTGCCTGTAGATGAAAGTGCACGGCCATCACAACACCGGCGCGCATGGGTTCAACACACACGGGTTTCACAGGGAAAATCCTATGGCTGCCAGCTTGTACTGGAGCTTAAGCAAGCTCAGAAAAGGAGCAGCGTTCATCCCGTTCTGCGAGGCAGATCACTGCGTTGCGCTCACGCCGCGGGCAGCACAATCCCCTCCTACTCATCGCTATTGCTGCTGATTTGGCAAAAGTAATTTGCTGTCACCGTCATTTTTGCCAACAAAACCCATCGGCATACTGGCGCCATTCTCCCGTCGGGAGTCCCTAACCAAGGAGTTGTTATGCCACTGGCGTTATTTGCCCTTACCTTAAGTGCCTTTGCGATCGGCACCACCGAATTTGTGATCGTGGGGCTTATCCCCACCATCGCAGAGCAGCTCAATGTTTCGCTCCCCTCGGCGGGCCTGTTGGTCAGCCTCTATGCCCTTGGGGTGGCCATCGGTGCCCCTGTGCTCACGGCGCTGACTGGCAAGGTGCCGCGCAAGTGGCTGCTGGTAGGGCTGATGGCGCTCTTTACCGCCGGCAACCTGCTGGCCTGGCAGGCCCCCGGTTACGAGAGCCTGATTGTGGCCCGCATCCTCACCGGGCTGGCGCACGGGGTCTTCTTCTCGGTGGGCAGCACCATCGCCACGGGTCTTGTGGCCAAAGAGAAGGCGGCGAGCGCCATCGCCATCATGTTCAGCGGCCTTACCGTGGCACTGGTAACCGGCGTACCGCTAGGCACCTGGATTGGTCAGGTCTTTGGCTGGCGTGAAACCTTTCTGGTAGTAAGCCTGCTGGGTCTGGTCGCCATGGTGGGTAGCCTGCTGCTGATCCCGAGCAACCTGCCCAAGGGGGCAGCCTCGACCATCCGCGAGCAACTCTCGGTACTGACCAAAAAGCCGCTGCTGCTGGTCTACGCCAAAACCGCCCTCGGTTATGGCGGCGCCTTCACCGCTTTCACCTTCCTCGCCCCCATCCTGCAGCAGGTGAGCGGCTTTAGCGCCGGTGCGGTGAGCCTGATCCTGCTGGTGTACGGGGTATCGGTTGCCGTCGGCAATATCTGGGGCGGCAAGCTGGCCGACAAGATGGGCCCCCTGCCTGCGCTCAAGCTGCTGTTTGCCGGTCTGGCGCTGGTGCTGCTGGCTCTCACCTTCACCGCCCCCCATCCGGTGCTGGCCGTGCTCACCGTGCTGGTGTGGGGCGCCTTTGCCTTCGGCAACGTGCCAGGTCTGCAGGTTCTGGTGGTGAAGCAGGCCGAGCTGCACACCCCCAAGGCGGTGGATGTGGCATCGGGCCTCAATATTGCCGCCTTCAACGTCGGCATTGCGCTGGGATCTGTGGTCGGTGGTTTTGTGGTAGAGCACCTCGGCCTGATGCACACACCCTGGATCGGCGCCCTTATCGTGCTACTGGCCTACGGGCTGACCCATGTCAGTGAGCGCCGCGAAGCCCTCCGGCTCGCCGCCTGTCAGGCATAAGCTGCGCCAGCAGGCGTCACGCAAGAGCGTGGCGCCTGCTGCAATCGGCGCGGCAGGCTTCTATGCTGTGACACAGCGTTAACCCGGCAACCATTTCAGCAACTGTTTCAGCAACCAAGCCTGTCACCCTCGCATCATTTGCCACGGAGTCTGTTATGAAGGTGCTTATCGTCTATGCCCATCCCGAACCCAAAAGTTTCAACGGTGCCCTCTTCTGCCACGCCATCAGGGCGCTGGAGCAGGCGGGCCACACAGTGATGACCAGCGATCTCTATGCCATGGGCTTTGAGCCCGCCTCGGATCGGCGCAACTTCACCGCCGCCAGCGATCCCGATTTTCTCAAGCTGCAACTCGAAGAGCTGGCTGCCACCGAGCAGGGCAGCTTCGCCCCGCAGCTGGAGCAGGAGATGCAAAAGCTGGAGGGGGCCGATCTGCTGATCTTCCAGTTCCCGCTCTGGTGGTTTGGCCTGCCCGCCATCCTCAAGGGGTGGGTGGATAGAGTCTTTGCCATGGGGCGGGTCTACGGTCAGGGCCATATCTACGAGAGCGGCAAGTTTCGCGGCAAGCGGGCCCTGCTGAGCCTGACCACCGGCGGCCCTGCCGAGACCTATCTGCCCGATGGCTTCAACGGCGATATCGACGGGGTGCTGCGCCCCATCCAGCGCGGGATCTTGCAATTTGTCGGCTTTGACGTGCTGCGCCCCCATATCTGCTATGCCCCGGTGCGGGTCTCGCAAGAAGAGCGGGAAGCCTGGCTCGCCCAGTGGGCCGAGCGCCTTGGCCAGATTGAGCAGGAGTCCCCCATCGCAGTCGGCCGCTACCAGTAACAGCTGCCCCCCCCAAAGCAGAAAAACAGCGAGCGGCCCCCGGCCGCTCGCTGTTTTTCACGCTCTGTCGTTATGGTTTTTGTTATCCGTGGGCAAGCCTTATGCCGCCTGTTGCACGCCTGCTTTGCCGGTCACGGCACGTTTGAGCCAGTAGTCGAGGCTGACGTAGCGACCCCCGCCGTAAACCAGCAGCACAAGCAGCATCACGAAGTAGGTGGCGGCAAACTCCATTCCGTTGTTGAGCATCACGGGATCCCCGAGCTCAGTGATGTAGTTGTAACGACCGGGGAAGTTGGCGGCCAGCCACTCGATAAAACCGTTGAGGCGCACAGTGGCCTCCATGCTGCCGGTGGCGATGGCGTCCCAGCCGTGCTTCCAGTGCACCATGGCGCTCACCACGCTCATCAGGAAGATGGTGGGTATGGCCATGATACGGGTAAAGAGGCCAAGGGCGATGCAGATGCAGCCCAGTACCTCGGTGCCCGCCGCCAGAAAGGCGAGCAGGGTCGGGAATGGCAGGTTGAGCCCTCCTTCCGAGACCGGGGCACCAAACCAGGCGACGGTGCCGGCAAAGCCCACCACCTTGGAGTGGGCCCCCACATAGATGACCGGAATGAGATAGAGACGAATGGCCAGCAGGGCCAGAAAATCGAGCCGCTTGCACTGGGCCACCGCCCGCTCGTACCACTGGATCAGAGTGTTGTTCATGGGAATTCTCCTTGGTGTTTGCTAAATGGGGGCAAGGGGGGGCCGGACTGGCGCTCGCCGACGGGCAGGATCAACAGACCCAGCCGGTGAAAATGGCGTACCCACTCGGTCAGATCAAAATCGCTGCGAACCTGTTGCACCTGTTGCTGGAACGCGGCTTGGGTGATCCCCGGCTGCTGTTGCAGCAACTGGATCAGTGCCACGTCCCATTCGCGCAACCGCTGGGTCACCACCTGATGATCCGGGCTGCGAAACAGGCCATAGAAGTGGTTGCCCTGCCGGGTCGGCACCACGCCGCTGCGACGAATAGCAAAGGGGAGCTCAAGCAGTTGCAGGGTAGGATTGAGCCCAAGCGGACTCTCCGCCGTTACCTCCTCCCCCGGCAACACTTGCGGCACCACCCCTTGGTCAATCTCGACACAGAGGCAGGCCCACTCGTACTCCAATAGCGCCAGCCGCTGCCTTGGCCAGTTGAGGGTGCACTCGCCGTGGCGATGTTGCACATAGCGGACAAACTCGGTGGCGATATGGTGAAACTCGGGGGCCTCGGCGCCGTGCGCGATGACAAAGCCCTCCACCAGCTGCCACCTGTCCACCGGTGCCCAGTGAGCGTGGGTGAGCGGAAAAGCGCTCTCCAGTACCGACTCCACATTAGCGCGCACGCTGCGGGCATAGTGGCTGGCGATGCCATCCTGCGGCAGCCGCACCCGGCTCGCCAGCCAGGCGGTCTGCTGCTGCATCCGCTGCGGCGCCGTTTTGGGCGCAGTGATCAGTGATAACCGTCTATCCATAGCGCACCTCCCACACCTGACGGTCGATCGCCTCGCAACAGGCGCCGTGCACCCGCGCCAGCTCGGCCTCCAGCTCTGCCAACGGTGGCAGATGGTGATCCCGCTCCAGCAGCAGGGGGCGCAGGCCATGGGTCTGCACCGTATAACGGGCCAGCGCCACCACCTCCTCACAGACCGGACGACCATGGGTATCCAGCAAGGAGCCGTCCGCCTCTTCCAGATGACCGGCGATATGGAAATAGCGGATCGCACTGCCCGGCAGCCCGGCGATCATCCGCTTGGGGCAGTAACCGTGGTTGCGGCTGTTGACGAAGACGTTGTTGATATCGAGCAACAACTCGCAGCCGCTGCGCGCCACCAGCTCGGCGAGAAAATCCTCCTCCGGCATCTCGTGGTCATAGCCGTGGTAGTAGGAGATATTTTCCAGCACCAGCGGGCGGGCCAGCGCCTCCTGCACCTGCGCGATCCGCTCGGCCAGATAGGGGATGTTCTCCCACTGACGCGGCACCGGTAGCAGTTCGTAGAGATAACCCTGCTGGTCGCGGGAAAAGCTCAGGTGCTCGCTATAGATCCCGATACCGAACTCGTCCAGAAAGGTGCGGATCTGGCTGAGCAGGGTGCGATTGAGGGGCTGGCAATCGCCGAGGGAGAGGCTGAGGCCGTGGGCCACCAGCGGGTAACGCTCGGCCAGCTGGTGCAGCTGCGCCCGCTTGGCGCCGCCGATGGCCATCCAGTTCTCCGGCGCCAGCTCGAGAAAGTCGATGCCAGGGCGGACGGGGCCGGAGCAGAGCGCATCCAGATGCTCCTGGCGCAGTCCGATCCCCCGACAGCGGGAGCTTATTGGCCGCATACCCCCTCCGTCATCTTGCTGCCCTTGCTGGATCTGTCGCCATCAATCCCCTCGCCCGCCACGCCACACTTGCCGTCGCGTGCACGCACCAGCCGCCCCTGTGGATCACTGTCGAGGGCCTGCTTTTCAAAGCGCTTCTCGGTGCCGCACTTGCCCGCCGCACACTTGCCGCCGTGCTGTTCGCTGGGGGCAGCCTTGACCGGCGCATCCCCCGGGGTGGCCGCCAGCGCCAGCCCAGGGGTCAGGGCAATCAGGCTGGTCATGGCGATGGAGAGGGTCAGTTTGCCGGTGGTTTTGTTGCTGCTTGAGTTACTCATGAGCGGACTCCTTGACTGCTGAAACGGGGTAACTGGAGAGATCGCGGGCGGCCACGATCTGGCCGTGGAACTGCTGTTTGACGATGGCCATCGCCTCTTTCTTGTGATTGAGGCCAACCCCCATCCAGTGGTTGAGCACCAGCAGCTTGGGGTTCACCTCGGCGGCAATCTTGGCCACCACAGACGGCTTGGCGTGAAGCGAGGCGGAGACAGGGTCGGCCCCTTCGTGGATGGCGAGCGGCATCACCAGAATGTCGGCCCCCTTGGCAAACGGCACAAAGGCCGGGTTGCTGCCGTTCTGATCTGCAGAGATAACGATGGTCCCCTCGGCGCTCTCGATACGATAGGCCAGACAGGGCACGTCACCGTGAGGGATGCCGAGCGCCGTGATGGTCAGCCCATCCTGCTGATAGACGGTGTGAGGCTGCGGACTCTGGTAGGGCACATCATGGAGGGTGATGGGGAAGAGGCCATCGGTGCCATCCTTGAAGCCGCTCAGGTAGGCATAAGCGCCCTTGTCTTTGTTGAAGAGGGCATCGAAGTAGCCGCTCATGCTAGGGAAGGCCGAGCCGGCCTCTGGCCCCGCCAGATCCAGCGGATCGCTGCGCTCGAAGAAGTAGGCCCCCTTGAGCAGGGCGGGCAGGTCGGTCACATGGTCGGTGTGAAAGTGGGTGATGCCGATAAAATCGACCTCTTCGAGCTTGGCCCCCGCCTGGCCGAAGCGCAGGTAGACGCCGCCACCGGCATCGATCAGGATTCGGGATTTCCCCTTCCACCAGATCACCTCGCTGGAGGAGGCGCGCAGATCGTCGGAGATGGGGCCGCCACTGCCGAGCACCTGCAGGGTGAAGGTTTTATCCAGTGGCGTCAGTTGTACCGGTTCGGCACAGGCCGGGGCGACGGTGAGCGCGCACCCGATGGCCAGCGCCACCGCTTTCAATCTCTGTTTCATCACAATTACCTGTCGGTTGGTTGTCGGTTGAAAGTGTGTCGTTTAAAGAGGGGGGAGAGATGGCCGATGGCGACGTGTGAACGCCAGCCACCGGCCATGGCGGGGCGCGAGCCCCCCGCCGTCAGTTACCGTCCAGTTCGTCCGCCTGCCAGCGCGCTTCCAACCAGAGCAGGTTGCACAGGCCCAGCAGCAGGGCGAATCCGAGGCCCAAAATCCAGGTGAAGTACCACATAGCAGATCCCTTGAGGTCAGTAGAGTTGATGGCTGTCGCGCTTGATGCGGGCACGGTCGAGCTTGCCGCGCACCACCCGATAGACCCAGCCGGTGTAGCCCAGGTTGACCGGCATCAGCACCAGCACGAGGCCGAACATGATGGCCAGGGTTTTGTAGCTGGAGGTGCTGTCCCACAGGGTCAGGCTGCTGACCGCATCGAGGGATGAGGGCAGCACGAAGGGGAACAGGGCGATGGCCACCGAGCAGAGCATGGCGGCGCAGGCGATGGCGCTGGCCAGCAGCGCAATTCGGCCCCGCTCCAGCCAGGAGGCAATCCCGCTCACCAGCGGCGCCAGCGCCCCGATGATCGGCACCAGCCACAGCAGCGGATAGTCAAAGTAGTTGCGCAGCCAGCCTCCGGCGTGGGGGATCACCCCCTTCATCAGCGGGCTGATGGCAGCATTCGGGTCAAAGGGTTGTGTGCCCACACCGGTCAGCTGAAACCCTTGCAGATCCACCAGATGCCAGCCGGCCAGCAGGTAGCAGAGGCTCACCACCGGGGCCAGCAGGATGGCGATCCCCCGTGCGCGCAGCGCAGGGGTGCCGGTCACCTTGGCTTGCAGAAAACCGGCGCCGTGCAGCAGCAACAGGCTGATGGCAGTGGCCAGCACCGAGATCAGCCAGCCCCAGTGGAAGTCGAACGCGCCATAGTGCAGACGCAGCGCCGTGTCGAAGCGAAACGGCAGCCCCTCCATCACCAGACCGATAGCCGCACCGAGGATGAGCGCCGGTATCAGGCCACCGGCCACCAGCGCCCGATCCCACCAGCGGCGCCATACCGGATCGGCCAGCTTGCTGCGATAGTCAAAACCGACCGGACGCAAAAATAGCCCGAGCAGCAGCACCACCATGGGGATGTAGAGCCCCGAGAAGGCGGCGGCATAGACCAGCGGCCAGGCGGCGAACAGGGCACCGGCGCCGGCGATCAGCCACACCTGATTGCCCTCCCACACCGGCCCTACGCTGTTGATCACCAGCCGCCGGTCGTCGTCATCTTTCGACACCACCGGCAGCAGCATGGCGATGCCGAGATCGAAGCCATCCATCACGATAAAACCGACCATCATGAAGAGCACCAGCGCCCACCAGATGAGTTTCAGGGTTGCGTAATCCATCAGGCGATCCTCGCAAGTTCGGGTTGTTCACCGCTGTAGCGGCCGGTATGGAGAATGGCGGGCCCCTTGCGGATCACATGGCGCAACAGGAACAGCTCCACCACCAGCAACAGGGTGTAGATGGAACAGATAGCGATCAGGCTGAACCAGAGTTGGCCCGGCTGAAGCAAAGAGACCGAGGCCGAGACCGGCAGCACGTCGCTGATGGTCCAGGGTTGACGGCCAAGCTCGGCCACCAGCCAGCCCGCCTCGATGGCAATCCAGGGCAGCGGAATGCTCCAGAGCAGGGTCTTGAGCAGCCGTGGCGAGTCTTGCAGCCGGTTGCGGCAGAGCTGGACAAAGCTCACCACCATCAGCCCCAGCATGGTGATGCCAAGCCCCACCATCACCCGAAAGCCCCAGAACAGCGGCGCCACCGGCGGGATGGAGTCATCGACCGCTTTGGCGATCTCTGCCTCACCGGCCTTGGCGATATTGCTGGCATAGGGGGTGAGCAGCATGCCGTAGCCGAGATCCTTGCCGTGCTGCTCGAAGCGGGCGCGGTTGGCCGGGCTGTCATCGCCCCGCCGGATCTGGTCGAGAGCCTCGGCCGCCACCATGCCGCTACGAATGCGCGCCTCGTTCTGCACCTTGATATCCTTGAGGCCGGTCACCGCCTCGTCGATGGAGCGGGTAGCGATGATCCCCATCAGATACGGGATCTTGATGGCTGCGTGGGTGGTCTCGGCAGTCTGATCCGGGAAGCCGAACAGGGTAAAGGAAGCTGGTGCTGGCTCGGTCTCCCACTCCGCCTCGATGGCGGCGAGCTTGACCTTCTGCACCTCGCCGGTGCGATAGCCCGACTCATCCCCCAGCACAATGACCGAGAGGATGGCCGCCAGCCCGAAGCCGGAGGCGATGGCGAAGGAGCGCAGGGCAAACTGCACTTCCGTCTTGCGCAGCAGATACCAGCTGCTCACCCCCATCACGAACATGGAGGCCGCCACATAGCCCGCCGCGACGGTGTGAACGAACTTCACCTGCGCCACCGGGTTGAACAGCACGGCGGCGATATCCACCAGCTCCATGCGCTGGGTCAGCAGGTTGAACTCGGCCCCCACCGGGTTTTGCATCCAGCCGTTGCCGATCAGGATCCAGAGCGCCGAGAGGTTGGAGCCGAGCGCCACCAGCATGGTCACCAGCAGGTGCTTGCCGCGGGAGAGCTTGTCCCAGCCGAAGAAGAAGAGCCCCACCAGGGTCGATTCGAGGAAGAAGGCCATCAGCCCCTCGATGGCCAGCGGAGTACCGAAGATGTCCCCCACATAGTGGGAGTAGTAAGCCCAGTTGGTGCCGAACTGAAACTCCATGGTGATCCCCGTGGTGACCCCCATGACGAAGTTGATGCCAAACAGTTTGCCCCAGAAGCGGGTGATGTCCTGATAGATCACCTTGCCGGTCATCACATAAGCCGACTCGGCGATCACCAGGATCCAGGACAGCCCCAGCGTGAGGGGCACAAACAGGAAGTGGAACAGGGCCGTGGCGCCAAATTGCAGGCGAGACAGGCTGACCACGTCATCCGGATTGATCATGCGTCACTCTCTTTTGTTGTATTTGCCTTGCACGTTTCGTGCGTGACAAGTACATCACGGAGCATGACACCTATAACAGATGCAGTTATATTGAATTACACCTATAACAGTTGATCCAGATCATGTCCCTTTACCAGCAGTTGGCCGACCGCCTGCAAAGCCAGATCGACGATGGCATCTGGCAACCGGGGGAGCGCATCCCCTCCATTCGCCAGAGCTGCAAGACCCACGGGCTCAGCCCCATGACAGTGTTGCAGGCCTATCAACTGCTCGAAAGTCAGGGGCGGATCCTCGCCCGCCCCCAGTCCGGCTACTACATCAAAGCCGCTTCGCCGCAGGTCGTGCAGCACACCCCGAGCCAGACCCACTACAGCGGCTCGGTGGATATCAACGATCTGGTGTTCGAGGTGTTGCAGGCGAGCAAATCGCGGGATCTGGTGCCCCTTGGCATGTCGGTAGCAGACCCGACCCTGTTCCCCCATCCCCAGCTCGGGCGGGCCCTGGCCAGCTGCATGCGCAAGCTCGATCCCTTCAGCACGGTGGCCGACCTGCCCCCCGGCAACGAAGCGCTGCGCCGCGCCATCGCCCAGCGCTACGCCAGCGACGGGGTGGCGGTCAATCCGCAGGAGATCATCATCACCACAGGTGCCATGGAGGCACTCTCCCTCAGCCTGCAGGTACTGACCGAGCCCGGTGACTGGGTGGTGGTGGAGTCTCCCACCTTCTATGGCGCCCTGCAGGCCATCGAGCGGCTGAAACTCAAGGCGGTGGAGATCCCGGTCATTCCGGGGGTAGGCATCGATCTCGACCTGCTGGCCGACGCCCTCACCCGCATTCCGGTCAAGGCGTGCTGGCTGATGGGCAATGTGCAGCACCCGCTGGGCCACACCATGCCAGATGGTCACAAAGCGCAACTGATGGCACTGCTCAACAGCCATGGGGTGCCGCTGGTGGAGGATGACGTCTATGCCGAGGTCTACTTCGGCCGCGAGCGCCCCAAGCCGATCCGCCACTGGGATCAGCGTGGCGACAGCCTGCTCTGCAGCTCCTTTTCCAAGTGTCTGGCACCGGGCTTTCGGGTTGGCTGGGTGGTGGCAGGGCCCCATGCCGAGCGGGTGCAGCGGCTACAGCTGATGTCCACCCTCTCCACCAATGTACCGAGCCAGCTGGCGCTGGCCGAGATGCTGCGCCAGGGCGGGGTCGATGCCCACTTTCGCCGCCTGCGCCACACCCTGGCCCAGCGCCAGCAGCAGATGCGGGCGGCCCTGCAACGGCTGTTGCCGGACGAGGTGCGGATCTCCTCCCCCGATGGCGGCTACTTCCTCTGGCTGGCGCTGCCTGCCCATTTCGACAGCCGCGCCCTGCACGCCAAGGCTCTGGGCAGCGGTTTTTCAGTGGCCCCCGGCGCCCTCTTTTCCAGTCAGGGACAGCACAACCACTGCCTGCGCCTCAACAGCTCCCATCCCTGGAGCGAACAGCTGGAGCAGGCCCTCACCCGGCTGGCGGCGCTGATTGCCGCGCAGCTCGGTGAAAAGTAACGAGGCAAGGAGCCGCTGACGAAACGAACAAAGGCCCGTAACGGGCCTGTGTAGTTGGGGAGTGACGCGCCTTGGCTCGCCATCAAAAACTGATCATCTGGCCATGATCTGCGACTGCACCTTGAACCCCAGCGACGCGTAGAGCCCTTGGGCACGCTCGTTGAAGGCCATCACTTCCAGCCGGATTTGCTGAGCATCACGGGCCTTGGCCCACTCATCGCAATGGGCGATCAGCGCCTTGCCAATCCCGCGGGAGCGGTGCTGCTCATCCACCACCACCGAGCCGATGCGGCAAATCGGCGCACGGGTGAGAAATGGCAGGCTCTCATTGATGTCGATCCGCGCCGTCAAAAAGCCCACAACCCTGCCATCCTGCTCGGCAACGCAGAACAGACGCCCTTCCGCGCCGATGGCGCTCAGCAAAAATGCCCGCTCCTCTGGCGAAGGGGGGCAGAACACTTCGGGATAGTGCTGATGGTGGATCTCTCCTATCTGCCGGTTCAGCTCGACAATGGCGTCGATATCCAGTTCGCTTGCCTTGCGTATCTCCAACGGTTGCTCCTTGCAAAAAAGTGATGGTCCTGCGCCATCTTAGGGGCTGTGCCCCGCAATCCAAATAGCCTCATCCGCATCTTTTAACGGGCAGCAGAAACAACAACGCCCCTTGAGCGGGGCGTTATCGGCAATCCATGGCGGTGAGGGATATCAGGCGGGGGCGTTAAGCTGGGCCACCTGCCGCTCGATGCTGCCCTTGAGGTTGTCATCGAGTTTGAGGGCGCGCGCCAGTTCGTCGAGATAGCCTCGCTCCATAAAGTGATCCACCTCGATGGCGAGCAGGGAGGCGAGATAGACCTCGGTGGCCAGCTCCATATCGGTCACTTCCCGTGCCAGCGCGTGGGGATCGAGGGGACGGGCCAGCTCGGCGTCAATCCAGCGGGCGACATCGCTCTGACCCTGTTCGGTCAGGTACTCCTGAATTTTCTGGCGCTCGGCGCCGTCGATATGGCCATCGGCCCGGGCCGCAGCCACCATGGCGCGCACCAAGAGGGCCGCGCGGGCATCCAGCGCATTGCCTTCCAGCCCACTGATGGGATGAGTGGGCTGGGCGGGCGCCGACTGCTGGGCCTGCCAATCCTGATAGAGCTTGTAGGCCAGCCCGCCAAGGGCTGCGGCGCCGCCCACGGCAGCGGCCTTGCCGCCATATTTGCGCACTTTTTTATTGCCCAGCAACAGACCGAGCGCGCCACCGGCCAGCGCCCCCTGCATCTGCCCCTTGCGCTTGTCTCCGCCTTCGTTGAGCCAGCCTTTGCCAGCCCCCAGCAACTGTTCCAGCATCTGTTTCATGGTGTCACTCCTGCGGCTATGTTCCCGTCGATAGAGCAAGATAGTGACCCCACCCCCCTGAATCGGGGATGAACCCTTGACCGGGCAGGCCGATGGGGCAAAGCTCAGGGAAACCTTCAGGCAATAAGGATGTAACTGTGCCCAATCGCGAACTGACCCTGCAATTTCTGGCCGAACCCTCCGACGTCAATTTCGGCGGCAAGGTGCATGGCGGCATGGTGATGAAGTGGATCGATCAGGCGGGCTACGCCTGCGCCGCTGGCTGGTGCGGCGGCTATGCGGTGACCGTCTATGTGGGGGGGATCCGCTTTTTGCGCCCCATCCAGATTGGCCAGCTGGTGGAGGTGCACGCTCAGGTGATCCACACCGGCACCACCAGCATGCATCTGGCGGTGGATGTCTACAGCCGCCACCCCACCGACACCGAGCGCCACAAGACTACCCACTGCATCATCATCTTTGTGGCGATGGATGAGCAGGGCAAACCGACCCCGGTGCCCCAGTGGCAACCGGTGAGCGAGAGCGATCTGCAGTTGCAGCAGTACGCCAAAAAGCTCATCGCCCTGCGCGAGGAGATCGACAAGGAGATGCGTCAGCACCTCTGACCTTCATGCCTCACAGCCCGACAGAGCGGGCGCTTTCGGCCAACGGCGGCGCCCCTGTATAATCCCCCCTCTTCCTGCAACCGGAACCCTGCCCATGTCACTGGAAACTGCCCCGCCCGAGGTAAAACTCGCGGTGGATCTGATTGAACTGCTGGAAACCAATGAGCTGGCCCCCGAGCTGGTGCTGGCGGCGCTGGCCATCGTAAAAAATGACTACGAGCGCAAGCTGGCGGAGGGGAAGGATCACTGATCCCTCCCCGCACTTTTTCCGCCTTATCTTTCCGACTTGAGTTTTTCCCCACAGAAGTTTTTTCCCACATAGCAACTCACTGCGGCCCCATCACCTCGTCACAGAGGGCGATCAGGGCCGAACTCAAGCGGGTGAGCGGCTCACTCCCGCTTACCCCGGCATGGAGCGCCAGCTCCACCAGCGCCACCTTGGGCCACTGGGTCAGGGCCAGCTGATCGACGGGCATCAACCGTTTGGGCAGCAAGCTCACCCCGATCCCCGCGCTCACCGCCCCCTGCAAACTGGCAAGGCTGGCGCTGACATAGGCAATACGCCAACGCCGACCGAGGCCATCGAGCGCCTCGGTCATCTGCCGCCGATAGAGCCCTTCGCTCGGGAATACCACCAGCGGCAGCGGATCCCGTTCCCGTGCGGGCCAGTCGTGACTGTCGACCCACACCAGCGGCTCGCGCCAGCTGGCAAGGGGCGAACCCTGACCGCGAGTCTGTTTGACCAGCGCCAGATCCAGCTCTCCCGCCTCGAAGCGCTGCCAGATCTCGTGGCTCAGGCCGCTTTGCACCTCCAGCCGCACCTCGGGGTAATCGCGGGCAAAGGCGGCCAGTACCGGAGTAATGGCGCCCGCGGCGAAATCCTCCGGCACCCCGAGGCTAAGCGCCACGCTCCCTTCCGTCACTTGTTCTTCGGCCTGCGCCAGCAGCGCCAGAATGCGGCGGGCCAGCCCCAGCAATTTTTCTCCCTCCGCCGTTGCCACCACCTGACGGCCAGCACGATCGAGCAGCGGGCAGCCAAGCTGCTGCTCAAGGCGGCGGATCTGCTGGCTGATGGTGGATTGGGTCAGATGGACCCGTTCGCCGGCGCGGGTAAAGCTGCCGGTGTCGATAATGGCGACAAAACTGCGCAGTAACAGGGGATCCAGCATGGGGCACTCCATTTACAAAACCACTGAAGCCCATTCTATCATTTAATTTCCAAATGACTTTCGACCCCGCTAGGCTGGCGTTTTTGCCTCCTTTGACGGTGATCCGCCATGTTCAGCCCCGATGACTCCGCACCCCGAATGAATCCCGCTTTTCCCAGAACCGGAAACTGCACCCGATGAATCAACAAAATGCGGATCATCCCGCAGGCCAGACTGCCCTGCTGGTGCTGGTGATCCTGATTGGCCTGAACCTGCGCCCCTTTCTTACCGCCATCGGCCCGCTGAGCGGCGAGATTGGCCGCGCCCTGTCGCTGGGGATGGATACCCTCGCCTGGCTTACCCTGTTGCCGCTGTGGCTCATCGGGATTGGCGTGCTGCTCACTCCCAGCCTGCGTCGGCGCGCCAGTGCGTGCCAACTGCTGGGGCTGGCCCTGTTGCTGCTCGGCATTGGCAGCGCCATGCGCTTCGATGCCCAGAGCGGCGCCCTGCTGATCGCCAGCGCGGCGCTTTGTGGATTGGGGTCGGCACTGGTGCAGGGGGTGCTGCCCGCCCTTATCAAGCAGGCCTTCGCCCACAAGGTGCCGCTGGTGATGGGGATCTTCTCTGCCTGCATGATGGGGGGTGGGGCATTGGGGGCCAGTCTCACGCCACGGCTGGCAGTCAGCCTCGACTGGTCGCGCGCGCTGGCGCTCTGGAGCCTGCCGGTGCTGCTGGCCCTCGTCTGGCTAGGGTGGAAAGTGCGTCTGCCACGGGCCGCCGCGGTCGCCATTCTCCACGGCGAACAGCGGCTGATCACCCTGCCACGCAGCTGGTTGCTGATCGTCTGCTTTGGCATCATCAATAGCGGTTACGGCATCGTAGTGGCCTGGCTGGCCCCCGCCTATATGGCGCAAGGGTGGAGCGCCGCGCAAGCGGGCGAGCTGGTCGCCTGGCTGGCACTGGCGCAGACCGCCAGCGGTCTCGGCTTGCCGCTGCTGGCGGCGCGCAGTCTGGATCGGCGGCTGTGGATGGGCATTGCCATCGCCATGCAGCTGGCGGGATTCGGCGGCCTCTGGCTGGCGCCAGCCAGCGCCCCCATTCTCTGGTGCATGCTGTGCGGTGCCGGTCTTGGCAGCAGCTTTTCGCTCATCATGGTGATTGCGCTCGATCACCTGCCCGACCCGCGCCGCGCCGGCACCCTGAGCGCCCTGATGCAGGGGTTTGGCTTTATGCTGGCGGCCACCGGCCCCTGGGTGGCGGCGCGGCTCTTTCACTATATGGGCGACTTCGCCGCCGCCTGGCAGTGGCAACTGGGGGGATTACTGCTGATGAGCCTGCTGGTGCTGCGCCTCGACCCACGCCACTATCCCCGCGTCATGCGGTTACCGACCGCCAGCGAGCCGACCATCTCGGCGCCCCGCCCAACCGACTCTGCGACCCAAAGCAACACACCGGCCTGAGGCCGGTGTGTTGGGGATAGCAGTGTTGAGGATCACAAGACGAGGCTGACGCCACTCAGAGGGACAACTCAGCGCCCCTTCTTCTGCCGTCCGCTGTTAGCGGTGCGCGGCTTGCCTGCGGCCGGTTTGCCACCCTTGGGTGCCCCTTTGCCAGCACCACCTTTATTGGCAGCACCTTTGCCCGCGCCACCCTTGCCCACCGGCAGCTTCTTCTCGAAGGCTTCCGGGCCCGGCACATTGGGACGCCCGCCAATCTCGTGATCGTCATCGCGGCGCGGCTTCTTGCCCTGCCCCGGTTTGGCGCTTGGCACCGCAGGGGCCTTAGCCGCCTTCGGTTTGTCGCCTTTGGCCGGTTTCACCTCGGAGGAGGAGTCCTCAATCAGCTTGAACAGATCGATCAGCTCGTCGTCGGTGAGATCGCGCCACTCGCCCACCGGCAGCCCCTTGAGGCTGACGTTCATGATGCGGATGCGCTCCAGCTTGGTCACTTCAAAACCGAAGTGCTCGCACATGCGGCGGATCTGGCGGTTCAGTCCCTGCACCAGGGTGATGCGAAAGACAAACGGCGCCTCTTTCTTCACCTTGCACTTCTTGGTCACAGTACCGAGGATCGGCACCCCGGCCGCCATGCCGCGCACAAACTCCTCGGTCACCGGCTTGTCGACGGTCACCAGATACTCTTTCTCGTGATCGTTGCCAGCCCGCAGGATCTTGTTGACCAGATCGCCGTGGTTGGTGAGGAAAATCAGCCCCTGCGAATCCTTGTCGAGCCGCCCGATGGGGAAAACCCGGGTGCTGTGGTTGACGAAATCGACGATGTTGTCCTTCTCGCCCGCCTCTGTAGTACTGACGATGCCCACCGGCTTGTTGAGGGCGATCAGCACCAGACTGTCCGCCTCGCGCGGTTCGATCACCTGACCGTTCACCTTGACCAGATCACCAACCTGCACCTGATCGCCAATCCCGGCGCGCTTGCCGTTGATAAAGACGTGGCCCTGCTCGATAAAGCGGTCGGCCTCGCGACGCGAGCAGATACCGCTCTCGCTGATGTATTTGTTCAGGCGCATGGATTCGTTAGCCAGCATGGTGCACCTGCCACAGGTTCTGGGCCGCGCCCGGTTGTGCCATCGCCTGTTCCGGCTGCACCGGAGAGGCTGTCTGCTGCATCAGCCAATTCACTACGTCAAAGTTCTGCATACCATTCCATCTTCAAAAAAGGCCAATGCCAGCTTATCCATCAAAAAACGCCGCTACAGTAGCATAATTGCCCCCTTTCAGGGGCAGATAGTTGCAAGGTCGCAGCGCCCATGTAGGCATCCGCGGACAAGTTCACGCCGCCAGATGGCCCGCGATGCAGCCTTTGAACAACCAGCCTGATGCCAACGGCGGGAGCAGGTGCCCACAGCCAGCGCGGCCGAACGCCATCAACTATACATATCACCTTGTTTCCATTAGGCTTTAAGCCGGTTGGCTGCGCCCAATGTGCTGCGCCGAACTCGCCCGCCCAGAGGCGGCCCCATCTCTATCGCCAAGGATTGCACCATGCTGGCTCACACTCGCCGCCTTGTTCGCCGTGCTCTGCTGACCCTGTTGCTGCTGTTGCTGACCGCATGGGCGGTGATCGCCTACTTCGCCTGGCAGGCAGCGCCGCTGCAGCTGTGGCACACAGTGGTGCCCCCCGAACTCAGCGCTGATGAGCTCGACAGCAGCAACTGGCAAACCTATCTGGCCCGCGAAGCAGAGCTGTTCGAGCTGGTGGCCACCGAGGTGGTCGCCAAGACACCGCCCGAGCAGCAACTGGCCAGCAATCGCTACTATCAGGACGCCCCCATCAATCCCGCCCGCTTTCAGCAGAACTGGAACCGCTCCTACCTGCTGCGCCCCGAGGGGGAAGTCAAAGGGGTAGCGGTGCTGCTGCACGGCCTGACCGACTCCCCCTACAGCCTGCGCCATCTGGCCAGACGCTATCAGGAGCAGGGCTTTATCGCGCTGGGGCTGCGGATCCCCGGCCACGGCACCGTGCCCGCTGGCCTCGTGGATGTGGATTGGGAGACTTGGCTGGCCGCCACCCGACTGGCGGTGCGGGAGGCCAGATTGCTGGCTCCGGGCAAGCGACCGCTGCATCTGGTGGGCTTTTCCAACGGCGGCGCGCTGGCGGTGAAATATGCGCTCGATGCGCTGGCCGACCCGAGCGGTGCGCTGGCAAAACCGGATCGGCTGGTGCTGATCTCCCCGATGATCGGGGTGACCCGCTTTGCCCGCTTCGCCGGGATCAAGGCCGTGCCTGCCCTGCTGCCCGCCTTTGCCAACGCAGCCTGGCTCGACACCATGCCGGAGTTCAACCCGTTCAAGTACAACTCGTTCCCGGTCAACGGCGCGCGCCAGTCCTATCGCCTGGCCCACGCCATCCAGCAGCAGGTGCGCCAGCTGGCCGCCAGTGGCGAGCTGGCGGCGTTTCCCCCCGCCCTCACCTTCCAGTCGGTGATGGACTACACCGTCAGCACCCGCTCCATCATTGCCGATCTCTACCACTACCTGCCGGCCAACGGCAGCGAACTGGTGCTGTTTGATATCAACCGCAGCACCCTGTTTGGCCCGCTGATGAGCTCGGCCTCAGAGCTGGCGCTGCACCGCTTGCTGCCAAACGCCCCTCAGCACTATCGCCTCACCGTGGTGGGCAATGTCGAGCCAACCTCCCCCGCGACGCAGGCCAGAACGCTGGCCAGCGCAGATCAGCCTGAGCAGCTCCGCCCGCTGAGTATCGATTATCCCAAGGAGATCTACTCCCTCTCCCATGTGGCGCTCCCCTTCCCGATGGACGACCCCCTCTATGGCATGGCGGCGCGCCCGCAGCAGCGGGAGCAATACGGCATCAATCTCGGTGGTCTGGCCCTGCGTGGCGAGCGCGGCGTGCTGATCGTCAACCCCGGCGCCCTCACCCGCACCTCCTCCAACCCCTTCTACCCCTATCTGCAGCAGCGGGTGATGGAGACCCTCACCGCCCCTCCCGTGGCCCCGTCTGCTGCCGTACCCCCTGCCAGCAGCGGTCAACCTGATGCGGCCTATCAGGCAGAAGTGGAGCAGTTTTTACAGGAGAGCGATGAGAACAGTGCGCCTTTCTAGGGCGTCTCTGTCACATCGGCCAAGCGGCCGACGTGCTTGGCGCGATAGCAATACGAGAAAGGGGCCGTCAATTGACGGCCCCTTTCTATTGATGATGGCAATGGGAGTGATGGCTTGGTGGGCTCAGGGATAGATGCTCACTTCTATCAGGTTCTGGTCAGGGTCGAGGAAGTAGATGGATTCTATCGGCCCGCAGGCGCCACTTTTGGTCACCGGCCCCTCGACAATCTCCACCCCGTGGCAGGCCAGCTGGGCCATCACCTGCTCCAGCGGCCAGCGGGTGATAAGGCAGACATCTCCCGACCCCACCTGCGCCCGATTGCGCGGCTCCTGCCCCAGCAGTTGCAGATTGATCTTCTGGTTGCCAAACCCTACCGCCCGGCGCCCCGCACCGAAGGTGATGGCCTCCATATTGAGCACCGAACTGTAAAATTCCACGGCCCGTTCGATATCACTGACCGTCAATACCAGATGGTCGATATGGCTGATCATGGTTACCTCCTGGTGGTGATCTGGCTGATGTGACCGACATATGCCCGCAAGCATCCGACTGTCGTCGCCACGGCGGGCAACCCCATCATACCCGGCAAGGGGAAGCCCATGTGTGCCGTGACGCGCAAAGCGAGCGCAAATGATCTGGTCAAATAAATTCGCGTTACTGCACCGCTGCGCACGCTTTATCCCGCTGGGCCAGCAGGGCTTCATCATCACTGTCCATTGCCGCTAGAATCGCCTGATTGCAGGCACGCTCCGCCAGCTTGGCCGGACTCTGTTTGGCATCCCCTATTTCGGCGATAAGGGGCCGATAACTGACGGCCGCCGAGCAGTACATGGTGCGAAATTTGGGCAGTTGCCAACTGCTGTCATCCTGCCGGGTCAAGTCATCGCACAGCTTGTGAAACAGGGCGGACGCCTTGACCGTGCACTGGCTAAAACGCCGCACATCCTGCTCGTAGGGACGACAAACGCTCGGCTGCTGGATCTGCCACAGCTGAAAAGAGAACGGGACTGACTCCCCCTCATACTGCACCACCAGCGTCTTGGCCTCGGTGCCATAGATATCCGCAACCTGCTGCTGTACCAGATTGAGATAAGCCGAAAAAAGATAGGAAACCGGATCCATCACCACCTCCCTGTGGTTGTTACTGCCGCGCTCTCTTACCGAAAACCAGGGCGATTTTCAAACGAGTAACAGGCGACAACAGCTTACTGATTTGGTTGGAAAAAATGATACTCTTCTCGCCACCCTCATGTACAACGTTCAAGGCTAAAGTGCGATGCAACAATGCGGTATTTATGAACAGCTCATTACTCAACTGCTGACATCTCGACTCGACCGCGCGCGCTTTTACGTAGGGGAACGCCAACTTGAACCTGCCGAAGCGGCAGTTTGGTTATCCAGATTTCTGAGCCGGGTTTTGGAATATGCGGTGGGTTCGGTCACTGGAGAGGATCAGCTGCAACGGCAGATCGAGCTGGCTAACCAGTTATTGCTTTGGCTAAAGGATCGCACCCAAGACCCAGACTTTATTGGCGAGAACCTCATCGATAGTCAGGGGAAAATTCTGACCGCGCTTTACCAGTTGGATAACCCCATCTCCGCCAATTTAAAGCAATATGCCGAGGATATTTTCCCTCTGACAGGTCTCACTCAGAGCGAACTGTTTTGTGGCAGCAATGCGGGTTTGTCGATGGAGTCGGAGATTAAACGGGAAATTTTATCGGCAGATAGCATCTGCTGGCTGGTCTCATTTATCAAATGGGCAGGAATCCGGATTTTCCGTCATGAGCTGGAAGAGTTCACTCGCAGCGGCCGCCAATTAAAAGTAATTACTACCTCTTATATGGGGGCGACCGATGCCAAGGCAGTTGAATTTTTAGCCAGCCTCCCAAATACCGAAGTCAAACTCAGCTATAACACCCAGCGCGAGCGGTTGCATGCCAAGAGCTATCTCTTTTGCCGAAATACCGGCTTTCATACCGGCTATATAGGTTCCTCCAATCTCTCTCACTCTGCCCTCACCAGCGGCTTGGAGTGGAACCTAAAAATCACCTCGCAAGAGATCCCTCATATTATCGAGAAATCCCTGAGTACCTTTGAAACCTATTGGGAATCCGATGATTTTGAGCTGTTTGATGGCAAGCTCGAAAGCCGTACAAAATTGCAGCATGCACTGCAAGAGGCCCGTGGGGATGGGGACAAAAATAGCCCTGCCTATTTTTTTGATATCACGCCGTTTCCCCATCAACTGGAGATCCTTGAACAATTGGCGATGGAGCGCGCTTTACACCAGCGCTTCCGTAACTTGGTGGTTGCGGCCACCGGTACAGGGAAAACCCTGATCTCCGCTTTTGATTTTGCGCGTTTTCTGAAAACCAAACCCGACGCCAAGTTCCTGTTTGTCGCCCACAAAGAGGAGATCTTGCGCCAAGCATTAGCCTCGTACCGCGGTGTGCTCAAGCAATCCAATTTTGGCGAACTCTTAGTCGGCGGCGCCGTGCCAACCCACTACCGTCAACTATTTGCCTCGGTGCAATCCTTGAATAACCAGCTGGCTAATTTACGTCTTAGCCCAGATTATTTCGATTACATCGTCATTGATGAGGTTCACCATATTGCGGCGGCCAGTTATCGCGGTCTGCTCGCCGCCTTTGAACCTCACATTCTGTTGGGATTAACCGCAACGCCAGAGCGCCATGATGGCGGTGATATTCTTGCCGACTTTTGTGGTGTCATCGCAGCAGAGATCCGCTTGCCCGAGGCCATCAATCGTCGCCATCTCTGTCCGTTCCAATATTTTGGTATCGATGATGATACTGACTTGCGCCAAGTGGCTTGGAAAAATGGCCGTTATGACATCACTGAACTCACCAATATCTATACCCACAATCAGCAGCGGGTACAGAAAATAGTCCAGAGCCTCAATGAGATCGTCACCGATATTACCAAGATCAAAGCGCTGGCATTTTGTGTGAGCCGTGAACATGCCGACTTTATGTGCAAGGCATTTTTATTGAAGGGCATCAAGGCTGACATCCTCACCAGCGATAATCGAGACGAGCGGCATAGTAAACAACAAGATTTGCGCACTGGGGTTATCAATATTCTCTGCGTGGTGGACATCTTCAACGAAGGGGTTGATATCCCGGAAGTCGATACCTTGCTGTTTTTACGACCAACGGAAAGCCTCACTATCTTCTTGCAGCAATTAGGGCGCGGCCTGCGGCTGGCGAGCGATAAAGAGTGCTGCACCGTGTTGGACTTTGTTGGCAATGCCCGTGCTGAGTATGACTTTGCCCAGAAATTCCGGGCACTGGTGGGCAAAACCAACAAGGCGATCAGCCACGAAATCAAACAGGGCTTCCCTCACGCCCCCTTGGGCTGCCGCATCGAACTCTCAAAACAGACCCAAGAGTTAATTCTGAGCAATATCAAAAAGGCGACCCTCAATACCTCGCGCCTCATGGGCCTGATCCGCCGTTTCTCACTGGATTGTGATTTACCGCTGACGCTGGCGAACTTTTTGAAGTTCTACCCTCACATCAGCCTAGAGGAGATCTACAAGCGCGGTAACTGGAGCGCCTTGGTCAAACAGGCTAGCAACCATACCATTTCTGAAATGAGCGATCAGAAGCTGTCGACCCTCTACACCCGGGCCATCAAAACCCGGCTATTGGGCTGCGATGCGCTCCATTACTTGAAATTCTTACAAACCTTGGTGGCAGACGCCTTCGGGAATTCAGATAATAAGTGCGACACTCATGGATGAATGGCGAGAGGTGGCCAACTGCTGATTGGTGGTACCCTTCTGCTCGCCAAAGTAAAAGCAGTATCACCATGAGCTATCAGCAGTTGACCGAGGGGCAACGATACCAGTTATCGGTGCTTCGCGCACAGGGGATGTCCATCCTTGCCACCGCACGCGCCATTGGCGTTCATCGCTCCACCCTCTACCGGGAGCTGCGTCGTAACGCCGGGCCGCAGGGCTACCAGCCAGACAATGCGCATCAGCACGCCACCCACCGACGGGCCAGTGCGGCCAAATCTCGGCTATCTGCCGATGTCATCCAGTTTGTCGAGCTGACACTCGCCTGGTGGTGGAGCCCGGAGCAGATAAGCGCGGTGGGCAAGCAGATAGGCCTCATGGTGAGTCACGAGTGGATATACCGCCATGTGGCCGCCGACAAAGCCCGGGGTGGCCAGTTGTACCGCCATCTGCGCCAGGGCCACAAGCGCTACCGCAAGGGGGCGAGCAGCCTGCGTTCTCCCATCAAGGAAGCCCGCTCTATTGATGAACGGCCGGCTATCGTCGATAGCCGGGAGCGGCTCGGTGATTGGGAGGCGGACACGGTGCTGGGCAAGCAAGGCACAGGTGCACTGGTCACCCTGGTGGAGCGCAAGAGCCGGCTCTATCTGGTCAAGCGGGTCGCGAGCAAACAGGCTGGGGTGGTGCGGGATGCGATAATCGAGATGTTAACGCCCTACATCGAGCAGGTGCATACCATCACCTTTGACAACGGCGGCGAGTTTGCCGAACACAAGGCGATAGAGGAAGCGCTGGGTGCCGAGACTTACTTTGCGCACCCTTACTCTTCGTGGGAGCGCGGTCTGAACGAGAACAGCAATGGGCTGTTGAGGCAGTTTATCCCAAAGGGAACAGACCTGAGAGAGGTCACGGACGAGGATGTCAGGAGAGCGGAGCAGTGGCTCAACCTACGACCTCGGAAATGTCTCGGATTCAGGCAGCCTGTCAAGGTATTCGAAGAGTACCGTCAGGCGGCATAGGCGAGTGTCGCACTTCGAAGTTGAATTCGCG
>NZ_JBFODM010000041.1:0-11955 GCF_040908325.1 Aeromonas sp. R4-1 | reverse complement strand
TAGAGAGAACGATCAAGGTCAATACCAGCAAGAGCCGAACCTATTCGTTCTTTCGGCAAGGGGTCATCTATTACCAGTTGCTACCTAAAATGAAAGAAGCCAATGCGGTCTTGTTGATGGATAAATTTATCTACTACCTGAAGCAACACCGCTTATATACCCGCACACTTGGAATTATTTGAGTCTCTAAAAATGAGGGGATCTCTGAGCAACCAGCCGGGTGCGGGTGACTATGATGTCGTACTTGCTGCTGTCCAGCTCCAGACCGGCGCCGATAGAGTTGAGGGAGTCAAAGCCAAGCAACCCCCGCTGTTCCCCCAGATATGCGGTATGGGCCCCCTCCAGTACATAGCGCACCGGTCTGTCGAGCAGTGTCCAGTCAAACAGCGGGGCCCGGCGGCGCAGATAGAGACCGAGGTTCTCCGCCTCGGCGTGACCACGGACGCTGGTCGAGGTACCGCCAAAGCTCTGCAGGTGCTGGTAGGAGTAGCGCACTTCGATATCGATATCCTGCGCCTTTGAAAAGAGCTCGTAGTCGAGCATCAGCGAGCCGCCCAGTCCGTACATATTGAGCTGCCCACCATCGAGAAAATCCAGCGAGTAGCCCTTGGTGCGCTCCAGCAGCCAGTTGCCGATCCGCAGATCGCTGGCCATGGTACCGAGCGAGACGTTGGCGATGGGGCGCAGCACCCAGTGGCCACCGCGCGGGTCTTCATGGAGGGCGATATCCCAGCCGATCCCGCCAGAGGCGGTCAGGCTGTTCCACTTGGTCGGGAGGGTGCGGCTCTCGGTACCGTTGCTCACCACAAACTGGGGATCGTAACGGCTAAAGCCGATCGCCCCTTCCAGATAGATGGGCACGGCTTCACTCATGGTGGCGCCGCCGCCGATCTGGGTCATGTTGAGGGCGGCAGATTGATTGGTGCCGCTGCCGATATCGAGGTTGCTGGCGGTGATGTCGGGCACCACGGTGAAGGTCATGAGCGAGAGCACCGCATTGGCACGCTCCTGTGCCCACTCCTGATCCTGTGTTGCGGACTTGACGGCGCTGCCGGATAGCGCCAGCAGCATTGGCAACAACATCTGCAATAAAGAGGAGCAAGAGCGGTGCATGAGTGTGGTTCCCGATAAGCGGCGTCTGGTTGCCCTGGCTTTACTGTAGCGAGCTTCCCGGAGGTTGGCACGGAGCTAAGAGGGGGGAATAAGCGCCGCTTGCGGTCGGTTGCCGCTGAGGGGCAAGCCTTTGCCACACCAACGGCACGCCTTTGCAGTTTGTCGCTAAAGCTTGGCCTCTTGCCGCCGATATCTCTTGTGAGATCGTGTGGAGGACAAGCAATTGAACGCTTGGGTGTTGGGGTTGGTCAGCATATCCGTGAGTATGCAGTTACAGGCTGGGGTCACCGAATTCGGTGCCGGTCTGGATCAATCCGTCTGGCGTTTGACCTCCGATACCCAGATTGAGTGTCGCCTCGAACACCCGATCCCCAACTGGGGAACGGGGGCCTTTGTCAGCCGCGCCGGGCGCAAGATCAACCTCGACTTTGAGCTCAAGGGCAAGCGGCCACAGGCCCAGACCCAGACGGTGAGCCTTGGCATCATGCCGCCGGTATGGCGCCCAGGGATTGCCGGGCGAGAAGTGAGTCAACTGCGCTTCTATCAGCAGTTCGATGGGCTGGTGGAGGGGCAAACCGCCTGGACCATGCTCGATGAGCTGGAGGGGGGACGAATGCCCACTTTCCAGTATCGGGACTGGTATCGCCAAAACCGTGCGGTGCGAGTATCGCTTTCGTCGGTTAACTTTCGGGTCAAATATCAGGCCTTTATCGACTGCCTGAGCGGGCTCTTGCCCTACAGCTTCAACGACATCGCCTTTAGCGTGCTTACCTACGACAAGAACAGCGATCAGCTCTCCATCCCCTCCAAGCGGCGGCTGGCGATGATCAGCGAGTTTATCAAGGCGGACAAGAGCATCGACGTGGTGGTGATCGATGCCTACAGCGACAGCTATGGCGGCCGCTGGCCGAACCTGAAGCTATCCGAGAAACGGGCCGATGCCATCAAGAAGGTGTTTGTCGATCTGGGGATCGATCCCGGCAAGATCTCGGTGGAGGGGCATGGTGAGAAGCAGCACGTTGCCTCCAACGAAACCGAACAGGGTCGTGCCAAGAACCGGCGGGTGGTGATCAGCATGGGGCGCAATGGCGAGATCTAGCGCCGTCCTAGGTCAGAGAAGCATAAAAAAGAGCGCATCTGCGCTCTTTTTTGATCCTGCCATTAGGCAGCGGGATTAGGGCTGCTTAGAAGCTGTCACCGAGGCCAGTACCGGCATCTTTCTTGGCAATCAGTTCAATCTTGTAACCGTCCGGATCTTCGACGAAGGCGATGACAGTGGTACCGCCCTTGACCGGGCCCGGTTCGCGGGTGATCTTGGCACCGGCGGCGCGCAGGGCATCGCAAGTGGCGTAGATGTCGTCCGCTTCCAGCGCGATGTGGCCATAGGCTGAGCCCAGTTCGTACTCGCTCACCCCCCAGTTGTAGGTCAGCTCGATCACCGCTTCATCCTTCTCGTCACCGTAGCCAACGAAGGCCAGGGTGTACTTGTACTCGCTGTTCTCGCTCTTGCGCAGCAGCTTCATGCCAAGGACGCGGGTGTAGAAGTCGATGGAGCGTTGCAGATCGCCGACACGCAGCATGGTATGCAGAATTCTCATTGCTCAGTTCTCCGGGTTGGTGATGTGTACTGCTTTCAATCTCGGTTGCGAGGCTATCAGCTCTCTGGATAGACCTTCTCTTTGTACTCGCACAAGTCCTCGATGATACAGGAACCACAACGGGGCTTGCGAGCCAGACAGGTGTAACGCCCATGCAGGATCAGCCAGTGGTGGACATCCAGCTTGAACTCGGCGGGCACTACCTTGAGCAGCTTCTCCTCCACCTGATCCACGTTCTTGCCTACCGCAAAGCCGGTGCGGTTGGAGACCCGAAAGATATGGGTATCGACGGCGATGGTGGGCCAGCCAAAGGCGGTGTTGAGCACCACGTTGGCGGTCTTGCGACCGACGCCCGGCAGGGCTTCCAGCGCTTCGCGGTTCTCCGGCACCTCGCCGCCGTGGCGCTCCAGCAGGATGGCGCAGGTCTTGATGACGTTCTCGGCCTTGGTGTTGAAGAGGCCAATGGTCTTGATGTACTCCTTGAGCCCGTCCACCCCGAGATCCAGCATCGCCTGCGGGGTATTGGCCACCGGATAGAGCTTGTCGGTCGCCTTGTTGACGCTGACATCGGTTGCCTGCGCCGAGAGCAGCACGGCGATCAGGAGTTCAAACGGCGAATTGAAGTTGAGCTCTGTGGTGGGGTGCGGGTTGTTTTCCCGCAGTCGCTCGAGGATCTCTCTGCGTTTCTGGTTGTTCATGCCTTGCGTCCGATCATAGCTCGGTCGCCCGGACGCGGGCCGGGGCAGCGTTGCAGTGGGCTACGGTAACGGCCTGTTTGCGGTCCCGCCAGTCGTTGATGGCGTTCTTGGCGGCGATCAGCAGCCCCAGCCCGATAAAGCCGCCCGGCGGCAAAATCGCCAGCAGCAGGCTGGCATCGGCGTGGAACAGCTCGATGCGCAGGGATTTGGCCCACTCGCCCAGCAGCAGCTCGGCACCATCAAACAGGGTGCCCATGCCGATGATCTCGCGCATGCCGCCCAGTACCAGCAGCACCAGAGTAAAGCCAAGGCCCATCATCAGGCCGTCGAGGGCCGCCAGCAGCGGCGGATTCTTGGAGGCATAGGCCTCGGCGCGGCCAATGATGACGCAGTTGGTGACGATGAGGGCGATAAAGATGCCGAGCGCCTGATAGAGGCCATAGGTGTAGGCGTTCATCAGCAGCTGCACGCTGGTCACCAGCGAGGCGATGATCATCACATAGACCGGAATGCGAATATCCTTCGGCACCCAGTTGCGCACCAGCGAGACGGCGAGGTTGGAGCAGACCAGCACCGCCATGGTGGCAAGGCCCAGTCCCAGCGCATTGGTAAAGGTGGAGGAGACGGCGAGGGTCGGGCAGAGCCCCAGCACCTGCACCAGCGAGGGGTTGTTCTTCCACAGCCCCTGACTCATCAGCTCCTTGAGCTCGCCCTTGCGGCTTTCCAGCTCGGCAATCGGGGCAGCGCTCGTTTCAATCTGTTCCATCTGGTTCATGATGGCTCGACTCCGTTAGTTCGCCGCCGGACAAGCCGGGGCGTTGCTGAGCAGTTCGGGTTGCTCCTGCTGCAGTTTCAGCAGGTTCTTCACCGCCTTGACCACGGCTCGCGGGGTGATGGTGGCGCCGGTAAAGGCATCAAACTCGCCGCCATCCTTCTTCACCGCCCACTGGGGCTCGTTGTCATGGGTCAGGAATTTTCCGGCAAAGCGGTTGATCCAGTCCGATTTCTTCAGCTCGATCTTGTCACCGAGACCTGGGGTCTCGTTGTGAGCGAGCACGCGCACGGCTGTGATAGTGCCCTTGGCATCAAAGCCCGCCACGATGCGGATCGCCCCGCTGTAACCATCCGGCGCGATCGCCTCCAATGCATAGCCGGTCACCACGCCATTCTTGCTGGCGGTATAGAGGGCTTGCGGCTGATCGCTGCCGAGATACTTCCTGCTGGTCACCTGCTTGCAGCTGGCCACCAGATCGTTGTCATAGCTCCCCTCTGGCAGCAATACCGAGAGGGTCTGCTGCTTCTCCAGCTGCTGCTGGTGGGCGATTTTATCCTTGGTCAGTTCGTTGGTCAGTACCACCAGCGCGGTACAGCCGAGCGCGAACATCGCCAGAATAAGGCCGTTCTTGCGCATGCTCTTTAACATGTCCGGGCTCCGTCAGCTGTGATGGGGGAAAAGGGCAGAAACATCATTGGCGACGAGCTCCATACACTTTCGGGCGAGTCAGGCTGTCAATAAACGGCACACAAAGGTTGGCCAGCAGCACGGCAAAGGCGAACGCATCGGGATAGCCGCCAAAGCGGCGGATGATGTAGACCAGCACCCCGATCAGCACGCCATAGACCAGTCGGCCGCGCGGCGTGGTGCAGGCACTGACTGGATCGGTGGCGATAAAGAAGGCCCCCAGCATGGTCGCGCCGCTAAAGAGATGGAACATGGGCGTGGCAGTCGCATCCGGGCTTACCAGATAGCCGATGGTGGAGGCCGCCAGCAGGGCACCGAGAATCGCGGTGGGAATGCGCCAGTTGATCACTTTCTGTTGCAGCAGGAACAGGCCGCCCAGCAGATAGCCGAGGTTGACCCAGCTCCAGCCGATTCCGCCCCAACCCTCAAACAGCGGGCCGCTCAGGATCTCGCCGGTGGTGAGACCCTGAGTCAGGCCGGTTTTCAGGGTATCGAGGGGGGTCGCCATGGTGAGACCATCCACCCCCTGCTTGAGCTGGGCCATGCTGTAGCCGTCGAGGCTAAAGCCGGTAAAGATCACCGACGCCGCATCACCAAAGCCGAGGCTGTAGGCGCGCACGCTCTCCGGCGGCAGCCAGCTGGTCATCTGCACCGGGAAGGAGACCAGCAGCAGCACATAGGCGACCATGGCCGGGTTGAACAGGTTCTGACCCAGTCCGCCGTAAAGGTGTTTGGCGACAATGATGGCAAAGGCAGTGCCCACCACCAGCATCCACCACGGCAGCAGCGGCGGCAGGGAGAGACCGATCAGCACGGCGGTGACCGCCGCACTGCCATCCATCAGGGCAGGCTTGATGGCGCGGCCCCGCAGCTTGAGCACCAGCGCCTCGCACAGCAGCGCAGTGACCAGCGCCAGCAGGATCTGGATAAAGGAGCCCCAGCCGAAGAACCAGGTCTGGGCCAGCAAGCCCGGCATGCAGGCCAGGATCACCAGCAGCATCAGGGTTCGGGTCTGTTTGCGGTTATGGGCAAACGGCGCAGTCGCAATATTGAACATGAGTCTGTCGATTACCTTGTGGTTGTTCGGTCGGCTGACGGGGCATCTTCCGCGGCAGTCTCTGCTGCTCTGGCCGCCTCGGCCGCCAGCTTCTTCGCCTTGGCGCGGGCCACCGCGGCTGCAATGGCCGCTTTTTTCGGATCAACCGGGGCATCAGCCACAGGGGCGCTCGCTTCAGGCGCGGCAGTGACGGCAAGTGGTTGCTCACTGCTGGCTGCATCGCTTTGCATCGGCTCGGCCGGTGCGCGCTCACCCTCAGTTCCGGCATTTTCTACCTCAGCACTGGTACTTGCGCTCTGCTGGGCCAGTTTTTTGGCCTTGGCCCGGGCGATGGCAGCGGCGATAGCGGCCTTCTTGGGATCGACCGCTGCACTTGCAGCCGTATCGCTGTGGCTGGTGGTTACTTCGCTCTTGGCTAGCGCCACGTCGCGGGTCTCCGCGCTTGCTGATAGCTCACCTTGCGTACCCTCAGCACCGGCACTTGCGCCCTGCTGGGCCAGTTTTTTGGCCTTGGCACGGGCGATGGCAGCGGCGATAGCGGCTTTCTTGGGGTCAACTGCTTCGCTGGCCGCCGTATCGCTTTGGCTGGTGGTTACTTCGCTCTTGGCTACCGCCACGTCGCGGGTCTGTGCGCTGGCAGTAGGCTCACTCAGCGCACCTTCAGCACCGGCACTCTCGCCCTGCTGGGCTGCCTTTTTGGCCTTGGCGCGGGCAATGGCAGCGGCGATAGCGGCTTTCTTGGGATCAACCGCTTCGCTGGCCGCAGATGGCGCATCGCTTTGGGTTGCAGCCGTTTCGCTGGTGCCGGCGGTGTCTGTCAGATCGTCCTCAGCGCTGTCACCCTGCTGGGCCAGCTTCTTGGCCTTGGCACGAGCGATGGCTGCAGCGATAGCCGCTTTCTTGGGATCGACGGGCGCATCGCTTTGGGTGTCTGGTTCAGTTGCCGCGCTGTTGGCTGCGCTTACCGGCTCGCCACTGGCTTCGGCCTTTTTGGCTTTGGCACGGGCAATGGCGGCGGCAATCGCTGCCTTTTTCGGATCAACCTCTGCCTTTTGCTGATCAGCATCTACCGCAGGGGCAGCAACGGCTTCGGCAGTCACAGGCTCGGCGCTCTCGCCAGCCTGAGCGGCTTTCTTGGCCTTGGCGCGGGCCAGTGCGGCAGCGATGGCTGCTTTCTTGGGATCGCTGGCGGGGTCAACCGCCTCGGTGGATTGCAGCGCAGCGGCTGTTTCGCTGTTTGCGCTTTCCGCCAGTTTGGCGGCGCGGCGCGCCTCCGCTTCCCGTTTGCGGGCTTCGCGGGCGGCAATCACGGCGCTGTTGTCAGGCAAGCCCTCTGCGGTGGCGGCAATGGCTGTGATGGGCGCATCCTGCTTGGCTTTGATGCGGGCGAGTGCCGCTGCCACAGGATCCTCCCCGCCTGCGGCCGTCATGGTCTGACGGCGCTGGGCGGCGGCTTCGGCATGGCGCGCTTCGCGGGCCGCTTTCTCCCGCTCGAAGCGGGCCTGCTTGGTCTCGAAACGCTGCTTGGCGCGCTCGGCTTTTTCGGCCTCGGCGCGGGCTTCGCGAATGTCGTCCTTGGCGATCTTGTAGTACTGCACCAGCGGGATCTCGCTCGGGCAGACCCAGGCGCAGGCGCCGCACTCGATGCAGTCCATCAAGTTGAGCTTCTCGGCCTTGTCATACTCCTTGGCCCGGCTGTACCAGTAGAGCTCTTGCGGCAGCAGAGTGGCCGGGCAGGCATCGGCGCAGGCGCTGCAGCGGATGCAGGGCTGCTCCGGGCCGGGGGCAGGCAGCTCGGCCTGCGTCGGTGCCAGCAGGCAGTTGGTGGCCTTGACCACCGGCACCATGGCGTGGGGCAGGGTAAAGCCCATCATGGGGCCACCCATGATCACCCGCTGCTCCGCTTCCGGTTGCAGTTCGAAACGCTGCAACAGCCAGCGTACCGGCGTACCGAGGCGCACCCAGGCGTTGCCGGGCTTCTTGAAGCTGTCGCCGGTGAGGGTGACGATCCGCTCGATCAGCGGCTCGCCGTCGATAATGGCGCGCTTGATGGCAAACACGGTGGCGACGTTGAGCACCATGATGCCGATATCGACCGCGCGGCCACCCTTGGGCACCTGACGGCCGGTGAGCAGCTCGATGGTCTGCTTGGCACCGCCCGAGGGGTACTTGGTCGGCACCGTCTTGACCAGCACATCTTCGTCGGTGGCGTGGTGGGTCAGTTGCTCGATCGCCTCGGGCTTGTTGTCTTCCACCCCGATCAGGGTGAGTTTCGGTTTGAGCAGGTGCTTGAGCACCCGGATGCCATCCATGATCTCGTCAGCGTATTGCTGCATCAGCCGATCATCGGTGGTGATATAGGGTTCGCACTCCAGCCCGTTGACGATCAGGATCTCGGTGAGCTGGCCGCGGCCGTCGAGCTTGCTGTGGGTGGGGAATACGGCGCCGCCAAGGCCCGCTACCCCCGCCTGCTGAATGCGCTCGAGCAGCTCACCCCGCTCCAGATTCCAGTAATCGGGTTTGCCATTGCGCTCGCCCCACTCATCCTCCCCATCCGGGGTGAGAATGACGCAGAGATCGCCGAGCCCAGAGGGGTGGGCAACCGTGTGGTTGCCAATCTCGGTGATGGTGCCCGAGGTAGAGGCATGGACAGGGACGATCCGCCCCTTGGCATAACGGGTCAGCGGCTGCCCTTTTTTGACCTTGTCGCCCACCTGTACCAGCAGATCGCCGGCGGGGCCTGCGTGCTGGCGCAGCGGAATAATGAGGCGTGGCGGCAGACCGGCGTCTACCACCGGGCTCTGGCTTGATTGCAGCTTGTTGTCGGCGGGGTGAATGCCACCGTGAAAGTCCCAGAGCGTGCCGGCTTTGATACGTTCGAGTAAGGAATGCATGGTTGCTCCGCTGTTTATTCCACTATCTTGACCGGAATCTTGCCCGGAACATGCACGTTATTAAGATCCCACTTCCAGTTATCGACCGTGGTGGGCACCGGGATCATCTCGATGCAGTCGGTCGGGCAGGGATCGACACAGAGATCGCAACCGGTGCACTCGTTGGCAATCACGGTATGCATCGCCTTGGTGGCGCCGACGATGGCATCCACCGGGCAGGCCTGAATGCACTTGGTGCAGCCGATGCACTGATCTTCGTGGATAAAGGCGACCTTCTTGACCTGCACTGCGGCCTCGTCACTGCCCCCCAGCGGCTGGGGCTCGACCCCCATCAGATCGGCAATTTTGCGCATGGTGGCCTCGCCACCGGGTACGCACTTGTTGATCTGATCGCCGTTGGCGAGCGCCTCGGCGTAGGGTTTGCAGCCGGGATAGCCGCACTGGCCACACTGGGTCTGGGGCAGCAGGGCATCGAGCTGGTCGACGATGGGGTCTGCTTCCACATGAAACTTGACGGCGGCAAAGCCCAGGATAATCCCGAACGCCAGCGCCAGCAGGGTGAGCACCAGAATGGCAAAGAGAATATGGATCATGGTTATATCTTGATAAGGCCGGTAAAGCCCATAAAGGCCAGCGACATCAGACCGGCGGTGATCATGGCAATCGACACCCCGCGAAACGGGGCGGGCACATCGGCGGCGACCAGACGCTCGCGCATGGCGGCAAACAGGATCAACACCAGCGAGAAGCCGGTGGCGGCGCCAAAGCCGTAGATCACGCTCTGGATAAAGTCGTGTCGCTCATTGATGCTGAGCAGCGCCACCCCGAGCACCGCGCAGTTGGTGGTGATGAGGGGCAGGAAGATCCCCAGCAGGCGATAGAGGGTCGGGCTGCTCTTGCGCACCACCATCTCGGTAAACTGCACCACCACGGCGATCACCAGAATAAAGGCGAGGGTGCGCAGATAGGCGATATCCAGCGGCAGCAGGATATAGTGCTCCACCAGATAGGAGCTGGCACTGGCGAGGGTCATCACGAAGGTGGTCGCCAGCCCCATGCCGATGGCGGTTTCCAGCTTGCCGGAGACCCCCATAAAGGGGCAGAGGCCGAGGAATTTCACCAGCACGAAGTTGTTAACCAGCACGGTGCCGATCAATAAAAGCAGGTACTCAGTCATCAATTACCGTCACTGAAAGTCGGGTTATCGGGGTTTGAAGGCGGGCGGTATTATCTGACGTTAGGGCCAGTTAAACAACCGCAAGGCCGCATGGTTATTATGCAACTGGATAATTTAGCCGGGGTTTTGGGCGAGAATCCGGTGGGTTTTGCGTCATCTTCCCACCGGGTGAGAAGCCTTACTAACCAACAGCCAGTTTGGCGGCCTCTTTCCACATAAATGGCGGCATCGGAGTAGTGAGACGCCATTTAATGTTCATCGGTTGGCTGCCAGTGTGGGATACGTACTCCACCTCACCAAAGTTCACAAAGCCAAGGGTGCGGCCAAATTCATCTTTGCTCTGCTCACGAACGAACAGAAACAAGCGCTTACCTTCTGCTCTGTGGTTTATGTAACTCAGCCCCTTACCCCGTTCTGGGCGAGCGCTGTTTTGGCTCTGCCAATGAAACAGCGACTCGTTGATGGCGTAGTCGTGATAACGGGTAGTGGGGGAGAAGTGCTGTTCCGTTTTGTTCAAGGTCACGAACAGCAACTCGATATTTTGCTCTGCGATGACATAGACCCCTTCGCGAGCCGTGGGTTGCTGCGCGAAGGTGGTCGCGCCAAAGCCAACCAGCACCTGCTCTCTGGCATAGCGAGCATGCAGTTGCAGCGGATTACCGGGAAGGTTTGGCATGGCGCTTTGTTCGTGTTGCACCCGGTTGAGCAGCATGGGCAACAGATCTGCCAGCTCGGCCCTTAACTCTGGTTGATTGAGTTGTTTCAGGCTGTGCGCCAAGGAGCTAAAGCCTGCATTGGGGCCGCTCTGTTGCCAGAAGTCGTAATGGCACATCAAGGCCATACGTTCATCGTGTTCGGCCGTTAAGGTAAAGCGCGAATTCAACTTCGAAGTGCGACACTCGCCTATGCCGCCTGACGGTACTCTTCGAATACCTTGACAGGCTGCCTGAATCCGAGACATTTCCGAGGTCGTAGGTTGAGCCACTGCTCCGCTCTCCTGACATCCTCGTCCGTGACCTCTCTCAGGTCTGTTCCCTTTGGGATAAACTGCCTCAACAGCCCATTGCTGTTCTCGTTCAGACCGCGCTCCCACGAAGAGTAAGGGTGCGCAAAGTAAGTCTCGGCACCCAGCGCTTCCTCTATCGCCTTGTGTTCGGCAAACTCGCCGCCGTTGTCAAAGGTGATGGTATGCACCTGCTCGATGTAGGGCGTTAACATCTCGATTATCGCATCCCGCACCACCCCAGCCTGTTTGCTCGCGACCCGCTTGACCAGATAGAGCCGGCTCTTGCGCTCCACCAGGGTGACCAGTGCACCTGTGCCTTGCTTGCCCAGCACCGTGTCCGCCTCCCAATCACCGAGCCGCTCCCGGCTATCGACGATAGCCGGCCGTTCATCAATAGAGCGGGCTTCCTTGATGGGAGAACGCAGGCTGCTCGCCCCCTTGCGGTAGCGCTTGTGGCCCTGGCGCAGATGGCGGTACAACTGGCCACCCCGGGCTTTGTCGGCGGCCACATGGCGGTATATCCACTCGTGACTCACCATGAGGCCTATCTGCTTGCCCACCGCGCTTATCTGCTCCGGGCTCCACCACCAGGCGAGTGTCAGCTCGACAAACTGGATGACATCGGCAGATAGCCGAGATTTGGCCGCACTGGCCCGTCGGTGGGTGGCGTGCTGATGCGCATTGTCTGGCTGGTAGCCCTGCGGCCCGGCGTTACGACGCAGCTCCCGGTAGAGGGTGGAGCGATGAACGCCAATGGCGCGTGCGGTGGCAAGGATGGACATCCCCTGTGCGCGAAGCACCGATAACTGGTATCGTTGCCCCTCGGTCAACTGCTGATAGCTCATGGTGATACTGCTTTTACTTTGGCGAGCAGAAGGGTACCACCAATCAGCAGTTGGCCACCTCTCGCCATTCATCCATGAGTGTCGCACTTATTATCTGAATTCCCG
>NZ_JBFODM010000040.1:0-41489 GCF_040908325.1 Aeromonas sp. R4-1 | reverse complement strand
CCTGATCGAGCTTGAAACCTTGCGGATAGCGGAAGCTATCGGATAAACCCTTCTTTTTGAAGCGAGGGAAATCGGCGCGTTTGGCGAAGAAGTTAGTGTAGGCTCGCTCCAGATCTTTTAGCGTTTGCTGCAAGGGTTGGGAGGGCGTTTCGGCAAGCCAAGCGGTTGAGTCTTCCGACTTCCATTGGGTGAGCTGTTTACACAGCTCCGCATAGCCGAGCTTCTTCTCGCCCTGTTCAAAGCGCTCCTGCTGCAACGCCAGCGCCTTGTTGAACACGAAACGGCATGAACCAGCGAAGCGGCGCATTCGCAGCTGTTGCTGGCCGTCTGGCCGAAGTTCATATTTGAAGGCTTGAAGTCGTTGCATGGCCATAATATACTTTGGTCTATGAGCAAAATCAATGACATTAGAACTGGCAGACACTGCGTTTTCTCTATGCATGTTCATTTGGTCTTTGTGACGAAATATCGCAGAAGAGTATTCGACAATGCCGCCATCGACCGCCTTAGAGAGCTGTTCTCCAAGATCTGCGCTGACTTTGAGGCAGAGCTAAAAGAGATGGATGGAGAGGTTGATCATGTTCACCTGCTGGTGAATTACCCGCCAAAAGTGGCAGTATCGGCGCTGGTGAACAGCCTAAAAGGGGCATCCAGTCGGGTGCTGCGAAAAGAGCGGCCAGACATCGCCGCCAAGTTCTACTACAAGGGCATGTTGTGGTCGCCATCTTACTTTGCATCGAGTTGTGGCGGCGCTCCGATAGAGATCATCCGGCAGTACATCGAGCAACAGCAAACACCTCATTAACCATGGAACGGCTACGCCATTCACACCTTATATCCCCGCCATGAATGACGGGGCTTTACGGTGCTTTTGGGTAAGTGTGAAACAACAAGAAGGTAACTGATGCGCGTTGAGGTCAAACCCGACCGGGAATATGCCTGGTTTATCCGCCCCTTTTTCTGGCTGCAAAAGCGCAACTATGGTCAGGTGCTTATTCCGGGCAAATGCTGGGGCCGCTCGCCGCGCCTGTTTGCCGCCGTCGCTACCCTCTACGGGGTCATCAACCGCAAGCGATCCCCCATCGACCCCGTGCTGCGCTCGCTGGTGACGGTGCGGGTCTCCCAGCTCAACTGGTGTCGTTTTTGCGTCGACATCAATGCCATGACCCTGGTAAAGAGAGCCGGCTCCAGCGAGAAGGTGGAGGCGCTGGCCAACTGGCGCGAAAGCCCGCTGTTCGATGAACGGGAGAAAGCAGTGCTCGACTACACCGAAGCGATGACCGGGCTGGATGGGGTTAGCGATGAACAGGCGGCCCGCCTCAAGCCCTGGTTCGACGACGACGCCATGGTTGAGCTGACCGGCCTTATCGCCTTCCAGAACATGTCGGCCAAGTTCAACGCCGCCCTCGATATCGCGCCGCAGGGCTTCTGCCAACTACCGGTGCAACCGGAACGCCCCGCCCAGCCAGACAGCAAGGACGCCTGATGAACCGGACCCGCCTGCTGCTTGCGCTGGTGATGGGGGGCCTCATCGGCACCTTTTTTACCCTCGATCTTGGCCGTTACCTCACTCTGGGCGCCTTGCAGGCCCAGCAGGCGGCACTGGCGCAATGGGTCGACAGCCACTTTGTCTCGGCCAGCCTGCTGTTCGTGCTTATCTATGTGCTGAGCACAGCCCTCTCCCTGCCCGGTGCCAGCCTGCTCACCCTGGGTGGCAGCGCGGTGTTCGGCGTCGCCTGGGGGCTGCTGCTGGTCTCCTTTGCCAGCTCCATCGGCGCGACCCTGGCCTTTCTCAGCGCCCGCTTTCTGCTGCGCGACTGGGTCACGGCCCGCTTTGGTGACAAGCTGACCACCTTTCACTCCGGCATGGCGAAGGAGGGTGCCTTCTATCTGCTCAGCCTGCGCCTCATCCCCGTATTCCCCTTCTTTCTGGTCAATCTGCTGATGGGGCTCACCCCCATCAGAGTCAGCACCTACTACTGGGTGAGCCAGCTTGGCATGCTGCCCGGCACCTTCGTCTATGTGCTGGCGGGCAGCGAGCTTGGCCAGTTAACCAGCACCGGCAATATCCTCTCTCCCGGCCTGATGATGGCGCTGACCCTGCTGGGGCTGATGCCCTGGCTGGTCAAGAAATTGACCGCACACCTCGCCCAGCGGCGCCTGCTCGCCACCTACCGCAAACCCGCTCGCTATGACTACAACCTGCTGGTGATAGGTGCCGGGGCCGGTGGACTGGTCACCAGCTATATCGCCGCAGCGGTGAAGGCCAAGGTGGCGCTCATCGAGAAACACAAGATGGGGGGCGATTGCCTCAACAGCGGCTGCGTCCCCTCCAAGGCATTGATCCGCTGCGCCCGCTTTGCCGCAGAGCAGCGCAAGGCCGACGAGCTGGGCTTTAGCCCAAGCCACTCCCGCGCCGATTTTGCCGCTGTGATGGAGCGGGTGGCTGAGGTTATCAAGGCGGTCGAGCCCCACGATTCCATCAAGCGCTATCAGGGGCTTGGGGTGGAGTGCATCGAAGGGGAGGCGCGGCTGGTCTCCCCCTGGGAGGTGGAAGTGAATGGCCAGCGCCTTGCCAGCCGCCATATCGTTATTGCCACCGGCGCCCGGCCGCTGGTGCCCAAGCTGCCGGGGCTGGATCAGGTGCCTTACCTCACCTCGGATAGCCTCTGGCAACTGCGCACCCCGCCGCGCCGCCTGCTGGTGCTGGGCGGCGGCCCCATCGGCTGCGAGCTGGCCCAAAGCTTCGCCCAGCTCGGCATTCCCGTGACCTTGGTGGAGCTCTCGGAGCAGCTGCTGCCCCGCGAAGATAGGGAAGTGGCCGACGCGCTGGCCGGGCAGATGAGCCGCGATGGCGTGCGGCTACTCACCGGCTGGCGCGCCGAGCGAGCCGACTACCTGCCCGCAGCCGAGGGGGATCTGCCCATCCGGCTGCAACTGCGCCGGGGCGATGAGACGCAGGTGATTGAAGGGGATCAACTGCTGCTGGCACTGGGTCGGGTCGCCAATGTGAGCGGCTTCGGGCTCGAAGCGTTGGGAGTCGAGTTTGCCCCCCGCGGCACCATAGCGGTCGATGGCTTTCTTGCCACCAACTTCCCCAGCATACTGGCAGTGGGAGACGTAGCGGGCCCTTACCAGTTCACCCACTTCGCCGCCCATCAGGCCTGGTATGCGGCGGTCAATGCCCTATTTGGCCAGTTCAAGCGCTTTCGGGCCGACTATCGGGTCATTCCGGCGGCCACCTACACCACTCCGGAGATTGCCCGGGTCGGCCTCAATCGCAAGGAGGCAGAGGCGCAGGGGATTCCCTTCGAGGCGACCCGCTTCGAGCTGGCCGAGCTGGATCGCGCCATTGCCGATGGTGAGCGCCACGGTTTTGTCGAGGTGCTGACCGTGCCGGGCAAGGATACTATCCTTGGCGCCACCATAGTGGGCACTCACGCCGGTGAGCGGATTGCCGAGTTCGTGCTCGCCATGCGTCACCGCCTCGGCCTTGGCAAGATCCTCGGCACCATTCACGCCTATCCCACCCTGATGGAGGGAAACAAATACGTGGCAGGTGAATGGAAACGGGCCCACCAGCCCACCCGGGTGCTGGCGTTGCTGGCCCGTTATCACCGCTGGCGCCGTGGCGCCTGACAATCAGGGAAACGTTTATGCTCAAGCCATTCTCACTGCTCGGCTCACACCTCAGATCACGCCAGAACTCTCGGCTTAAACAGCGGCTCAACGCCCTGCTGTGCGCCCTGCCACTGCTGGCCAGTGGCCCGCTGTTGGCGGCCAATCCAGACGACGGCTGGCAACAGACCCTTGAGGAGGCGAAAGGGCAGACCGTCTACTTCAACGCCTGGGGCGGCAGCCCGGAGATCAACGCCTATCTGGTGTGGGCCGGGCAGGAGCTGGCGCGCGACTATCAGGTCAAGCTGGTGCAGGTGAAGGTAGATGACATCGCCCAGAGCGTCAGCCAGCTGCTGGCCAACAAGCAGGCGGGTAAGCAAGCTGGCGGCCCCATCGATCTGCTGTGGGTCAACGGTGAGAACTTCAAGGCGCTCAAGGAGCAGGGGCTGCTTGGCGCGCCCTTTACCACTGAGCTGCCCAACATGGCGCTGGTAGACAGCAGCCTGCCGGTGAGTGAGGACTTCACCCTGCCGGTGGAAGGGCTGGAAGCCCCCTGGGGCATCGGCCAGCTCAATCTGATGGTCGACACCGAAGAGGTCGCCAGCCCGCCCACCTCGGCTGCAGCCCTGCTTGCGTGGGCCAAGGCCCATCCCGGCCGTTTCACCTATCCCAAGCCGCCCCAGTTCCATGGCTCCAGCTTTCTCAAGCAGATCTTGCTGGAGTTGACGCCAAACCCCGCCCCCCTCTATCGGGAAGCGACCGAGAGCGACTTTACCAAGCTCACCGCCCCGCTCTGGGCCTGGCTCGATGAGCTGCATCCGGCACTCTGGCGCAAGGGCAAGCTGTTCCCCACCAGCGCCGCCGAAACCCGCCAACTGCTCGATGATGGCGAACTGGCCATGGCCATCAGCTTCAACCCGCAGGAGGCGCAAAGCGCCGCCCAGATTGGCGCCCTGCCCCCCAGTGTGGAGGCGGTTGCCATGGAGAAAGGGGCGCTCACCAACAGCCATTTTCTCGCTATCCCCTTCAACGCCAGTGCCCGCGCCGGGGCCAAGGTGGTGGCCAACTTCCTGCTGAGCCCGGCAGCGCAGGCGCGCAAGGCCAATCCGGCATTCTGGGGTGATCCCAGCGTGCTGCGGGCCGATGCCCAGCCTGACTCCACAAAGGGGCAACCGGCATTGCGCTTCAAATCAGTGTCAGAGCCCCATCCCAGCTGGCAGCTCAAACTGGAAGCGGCCTGGGCCGGGCGTTACGGCCACTGATGAGTGCCGCTGGTCACCCGCTTGCCCGCTCCCGACCATGGCGCAGGTTGCTGATCCGCCACCGCGGGATGGGTATGGGCGTTGTTTATCTGGTGATCTTCGTCATTCCCCTGCTGGCGGGGCTATGGCAACTGCTGGCGGAGGGGATGACCGCCTCTCATCTTGCCTTGCTGTTGGCCCAGCCTGGCCTGTGGCACTCCGCTGCGCTGAGCCTGTGGATTGGCGCCGCCTCGACCCTCGGTAGCCTGCTGTTGACCGCCCTGCTGCTGGCCCACAGCGACAGCCGGGCTTTCGGCCTGCTCCGCCGCCTGCTCTCGCCGATGCTGGCCATGCCCCACGTCGCCTTTGGCATCGGTTTTACCTTTCTGCTCGCCCCCTCCGGCTGGCTGCTGCGGCTCGTCTCGCCAGCCCTTACCGGATTTGAACTGCCCCCCGATTGGCAGACTATTCGCGACCCTCTAGGACTCGGGCTGATTACACTGCTCGTGTTCAAAGAGACCCCCTTTCTGCTGCTGATGGCGATGGCCGCGCAGCAACCCATCCCGCTGGCGCGCCAGCAGTGGCTGGGGGCGAGCCTCGGCTTCAGCCCCCCCCAGATCTGGTGGCGCCTGCTGCTGCCAGCGCTCTGGCCCGCCCTGCACCTGCCCATCTATGCGGTGGCAGCCTATGGTGTGGCGGTGGTGGATCTCGCCCAGCTGCTCGGGCCCGATGCCCCCGCCCCGCTGGCGGTGCGGTTGTGGCTCTGGTATCAGGACCCGGATCTGCTCTGGCGCGGTGCCACCGCCAGCGGCGCCCTGCTGCTGCTCGCCATCACGGCGCTGCTGATCGCCCTGCTCAGATTACTGGAGTGGTTTCATCAAGAAGTGGGCAAAGGCTGCTGGCTCGATGGCAAACGGGCGATGCCTCACTCCTTTGCCAACCGGCTCGCAGCATGCTTTTCATTCACCCTGATCACCCTCAATCTGGCGGTGCTGGCGGCCCTGCTGCTCTGGTCGCTGGCGCGCCGCTGGCCCTTTCCCGCCCTCTTGCCCAGTCAGTGGAGCGGTCACTACTGGCTGGATCTGCTGCCAACCCTGCTGCCGCTGCTGGCAACCAGTGCGCTGTTGGCACTGGCGAGTGGCTTGCTGGCGCTGGTGATGGCGGTGTGTAGTCTGGAGGTGCAAGCCGGGCGCCGCCGCTGGCCACTTTGGCTTGTCTGCCTGCCGCTGTTGCTGCCGCAGGCCAGCCTGCTGTTTGGCATCCGGCTCGGGCTGGACTGGCTTGCACATGACTCGATAAGCAGCGCCATTGGCTGGAGCTGGGTGCTCTGGAGCCAGCTGCTGTTTGTCTTTCCCTATGTCTATTTGTGCCTGCACGGCCCCTATCGTCAGTTCGATCCGCGGATCACCCAAAGCGCCCTGCTGCTGGGAGCAACACCGTGGCGAGCCTGGTGGCAGGTCAAAGCACCGCTACTGGCCCGCCCTCTGCTATTTGCCTTCGGTGTCGGGGCGGCGGTAAGCCTGGCCCAGTATCTGCCGACCCTGCTGTTTGGCGCAGGCAGAGTGGTCACCATCACCACCGAAGCGGTGGCCATCGGCAGTGGCCTCAACCGGCGGCTGGCGGGGCTCTACGGCCTGCTGCAACTGCTGCTGCCGCTCGTTATCTATCTGCTGGCGCTCTGGCTGCCGGCGCGGATCAATCCGGCGCTCAAGGGGGGCGGCTCACGATGAACTCTCATGATGGAAATAGCCATGTGCTGAGCACCACGCCTCTTCGGCTCTATCTGGAGGAAAGCCTGTTGCTCTCGCTGCCCGCCCTGCAGGTGGCACCCGGCGAGGTGTTGACCCTGATGGGGCCCAGCGGCTGTGGTAAAAGCTCCCTGCTGGCGGGGCTCGCCGGGGTACTGCCGAGCGCGCTGACGGGGAGCGGCCCAATCCGGCTGGAGGGGGAGGTAAGGCTCGGCGAGCGGCCACTCAACACCTTGCCTGCGCAAGCGCGGCGCATCGGCATGCTGTTTCAGAATGACTTGCTGTTTGACCATCTGACGGTGGCGGAGAACCTGATGTTCGGCATGCCGGCGACCATCAAGGGAAAACGCGCGCGGCGGGAAAAGGCACTGGCCGCATTGGCACGGATCGCGCTGGCGGATCAGGCTGACAAGCTGCCGCAACTGCTATCGGGGGGTCAGCGGGCGCGGGTCAGCCTGCTGCGGGCGCTGTTAGCGGAACCCGACGCCCTGCTGCTGGACGAGCCCTTCTCCCGCCTCGACAAGCCGCTGCGGGCCGCCTTTCGCCAGCTGGTGTTCGCGCAGATCAAAGCGCTGGCCATTCCCGCCATTCTGGTAACCCACGACGAAGACGACGCGCCGGGCACCATACTTCACCTCACCGAATCCTGTTTTTGACCGAGGAGTTCACCTTGTTTGACCGCCACCTGATCCCCGTGATCCGCAGCCCCCTCAGCCAGCTTGCCAAGCCGCTCTGCCGCGCCGGGATCAGCGCCAATCAGGTGAGCCTCACCGGCTTTGCTATTGGCATGCTGGCGCTGCCGCTGCTGGCCTTTGGTTGCTATCAATGGGCGCTCGCGGCGATCCTGCTCAACCGCTTGCTGGACGGGCTCGATGGCGCAGTGGCGCGGGAAACCGGCATCACCGACTGCGGCGGCTTTCTCGACATCACGCTCGACTTTATTTTCTACGCCGCCGTGGTACTAGGCTTTGCCCTCGCCGCCCCCGCCAATGCACTGCCCGCCGCCACCCTGCTGTTTGCCTTTATGGGCACAGGGTCGAGCTTTCTGGCGTTTGCCATCATGGCGGGCAAGCGGGGGATCGACAATCCGGTCTACCACCACAAGTCCCTCTACTATCTGGGCGGCCTCACCGAGGGGAGCGAGACCATAGCTCTCTTTGTGCTGATGTGTCTGTGGCCCGCCGCCTTCGCCCCGCTCGCCTACGGCTTTGCGCTGCTCTGCGCCATCACCACCCTGACCCGGCTCTGGAGCGGTTACCACACCCTGCGTCACCCACCGCGCTAAACAGTGCAGCCCTCACCTAAGGGCTAATCTATCGCACGATGAATTGGTGGCCAACGAGGCGCACGGAACACTTGCACGGGGATGACAATGTTTTACCATGACGACACTTTTGTCAGTCTCTTTGAGAACCCTATGCGTCGCCTTGCCTCTCTTCTCACTCTGTCGTTATTCCCCCTGCTCGGTGGCTGCAGCAGCGCCCCGGCCCCCAAGCCCGTGGTCAAGCCTCAACCCAACAGTGCCTTTATCAATCAGGCGCCATCGAGCAAACCCGTTTACACACAAGGGGTTAGCAAGGGGGATTTCGCCAATCGCCCCAATGTGGACAGATTCGTCCAGAAGATGGTCGAGCAGCATGGCTTCGACAACGCCCAGTTGCATCAGCTGCTGGCACAGGCAGAGCGCTACGACTGGATCATCCGCCTGATGGATGCCCAGGCGCCGACCACCGCCAAGCCCACCGGCCCGACCGGCGCCTGGAACCGCTATCGCGCCAAGTTCATCACCCCGGATAACGTGCAAAACGGCGTCAACTTCTGGCGTGAATACGCAAGCGAGCTGAACCGGGCGGAGCAGATCTACGGGGTACCGCCGGAGATCATCGTCGGCATTATCGGGGTGGAGACCCGCTGGGGCCGGGTGATGGGCAAGACCCGCATTCTGGATGCGCTGGCCACCCTGGCGTTTGATTATCCGCGCCGCGCCGAGTTCTTCACCAGCGAGCTGGAAGCCTTCCTGGTGATGACCCGCGATGAAGGGATGGATCCTGCAGAACCCAAGGGCTCCTACGCCGGGGCCATGGGCTATGGCCAGTTCATGCCCTCCAGCTTCCAGCGCTATGCGGTGGACTTTGACGGCAACGGCCACACCAATTTGTGGGATCCGGTTGATGCCATCGGCAGCGTTGCCAACTACTTCAAGGCCCACGGCTGGGAGAAAGGGCAACCGGTGGCGGTGCGCGGTCAGGGCCAACTGCCCGGCTACGAGCATGGCTTCCAGACCCGCTACCCGGTCGCCACTCTGCGCCGCGCAGGGCTCACCCCCACCAGCAGCTTGGGCAATCACAGCGAGTCGAGCCTGCTGCGCCTCGATGTGGGCACCGGCTACCAATACTGGTACGGCCTGCCCAACTTCTACACCATCACCCGCTACAACCACAGCACCCACTACGCCATGGCGGTGTGGCAGCTGGGTCTGGCGGTGAAGGCGGCACGCTGACAACTCGCTGGTATAAAACAGACAATTAAAAAGGAGCCATTATGGCTCCTTTTTTATATCCAACGTTCAACCCCATCAGGGGCTCAAGGATGACTACCTGATTTAGACGCCTGCCTTGGCCAGCGCCGCAGAGACGATCTGCTGGGCTTCTTGCTGGATCAGATCCAGGTGCGCCTCGCCCTTGAAGCTCTCCATGTAGATCTTGTAGATGGACTCGGTGCCGGAGGGGCGCGCCGCGAACCAGCCGTTCTCGGTCACCACCTTCAGGCCACCGATGGCTGCATCGTTGCCCGGCGCCTTGGTCAGCTTGGCGATAATGGGCTCACCGGCCAGGGTAGAGGCTTCGACCAGTGCCGGATCCAGCTTGGAGAGCACCGCTTTCTGGGCGCTGTTGGCCGGGGCGTCGATACGGCGATAGCTGGAGCGGCCAAACTTGGTTTCCAGTGCGTCGTAGTGGGCCTGCGGATCCTTGCCGGTAACCGCCAGAATTTCGGCCGCCAGCAGCGCCAGAATGAAGCCATCCTTGTCGGTGGTCCAGACGGTGCCGTCTTTGCGCAGGAAGGAGGCGCCCGCGCTCTCTTCGCCGCCAAAGCCGAACTCGCCGCTATAGAGGCCATCCACGAACCACTTGAAGCCGACCGGCACCTCTTTCAGGGTGCGGCCAATCTCGCCGGCAACCCGGTCGATCATCGAAGAGGAGACCAGCGTCTTGCCGACAGCCGCATCGGCAGCCCAGCCGGTGCGATGGGTAAACAGATACTGGATTGCCACCGCCAGATAGTGGTTCGGGTTCATCAGGCCGGACTTGGTAACGATGCCGTGACGGTCATAGTCAGGGTCATTGCCAAGGGCGATGTCGAACTTGTCTTTGAGGGCAATCAGGCTCGCCATGGCGAACGGGCTGGAGCAGTCCATCCGGATCTTGCCGTCTTTATCCAGGGTCATGAAGGAGAAGGTCGGGTCGACCTTGTAGTTCACCACCTCGATATTCAGGCCATAGGTCTTGGCGATAACGTCCCAATAGGCGACGCCGGAGCCACCCAGCGGATCGACACCGATCTTGATGCCAGCGTTCTTGATGGCATCCATGTCCAGCACGTTCTTCAGATCATCCACATAAGGGGTGACATAGTCGTGCTCGACCACGAACGGGCTCTTGAGCGCTTCGGCGAACGGCATCCGTTTCACACCGGCCAGACCCGCTTCCAGAATGGCGTTGGCACGGTCCTCCACCCACTTGGTGATCTCTCCTTCGGCGGGGCCACCGTGAGGCGGGTTGTACTTGAAGCCACCATCTTCCGGCGGGTTGTGGGACGGGGTGATCACCACCCCGTCAGCGCGCGCAGCCGGTTTGCCTGCATTGTGGCGCAGGATGGCGTGAGAGATGACCGGGGTCGGGGTAAAGCCCATACCGGCTTGAATGCGAGTTTCAACGCCGTTGGCCGCCAGCACTTCGACTGCGCTGGCAAAGGCGGATTCGGACAGGGCATGGGTATCCATGCCGACAAACAGCGGGCCAGTGATACCGGCCTGCCGGCGATATTCCACCAGCGCTTGGGTCACCGCCAGAATATGGGATTCGGTAAAGGCGTTGTGCAAGGCACTGCCACGGTGGCCGGAGGTACCGAAGGCAACCCGCTGCTCGGGGCGGCTCATGTCCGGCTTGTTGAGGTAGTAGGCACTGACCAGACGGGGGATGTTGGTCAGGTCGCTTAAACGAGCCGGCTGACCGGCGTGGGAATGCTGAGCCATGGCGTTTTCCTTGCGTAATGGCGGCCTTGCTGGGCAAGGCCTGAGTCTTGATAAACCGTTAAATGGCGCCACACACCTGCGCGATCACCTCTTCGCCATAGCCCATGCTGGCCATCAGCTGGGCCACCATATTCTGCTTGCGGCTGGTGTTGGTGTTGGTGATCACCCAGAACGGGGTGTCCGGTACCGGCTTGGGCTTGGTGGTGCTACCACTGGCACGCAGAGCCTCGGGATCCCGTGAGAAATAGACGCGCTTGCGTCCCTTGATTTCGGTGGCCTGGGTAAACCCGACCGGATCGTCCCGGTAGAGGGTACTGAGCACCTGCATGAAGCGGTTGATGGACTTCTCTTCTTTTTGCAGCTCACCGGAATCGAGCAGGGCTTGCAGCCCTTGCCGGGTGGCTACCGCACTGGGCTGCACGACGGCAACGGGCTCGGCAACCGGCACACGTTCGTGAGCAGGCTGTTCCAGCAGACGGCGCAGGATATCGGAGGCACTCTCACCAATGTGCCGGGTCTGGCTGGCGATATAGAAGTAGAGATCGTCATCAAGCTCGATGGTTTTCATAGGGATGCGCTGGACTCGTCGAAATTCGGATGCGGCGATTATACATAGGCAAACCCGACAGCCCAAGCAAGGGGCTGGCAGATGTACATGAATCTCATCGAGAATACGGCATAATAGCGGGCCAAGTGTGTGATCAGCCGCACTGATAGCCGATCCGGACGGGATTTTTTAGAAAAAAAACCACATGAATTTCCTATCCGTTGGACGAAATCCTTTTCTTTCCAGTGCGTTAAATAAAACAGCGATACGCACCCACGACCGACAAGGTGTCATTTTGCAACAAAACAGCATATTGAACTTCAAGGAGCAGGGTCAGGGCCCGGCGGTCATTCTGATCCACGGCCTGTTTGGCAGCCTCGATAACCTCGGCCTGCTGGCCCGTGCTCTCTGCGAGCAATACCGGGTTATCAGCGTCGATCTGCGTAACCACGGCGCCTCCTTTCATGGCAGCGAGATGAGCTATCCGGCGCAGGCGGCCGATATTCTGACCCTGATGGATCGGCTGAATATTGCCGACGCCACCCTGATTGGCCACTCGATGGGGGGCAAAGTGGCGATGCAGGTCGCCAAGCTGGCGCCAGCACGTGTAAGCCGTCTAGTCGTCGCCGATATGGCACCGGTCGCCTATCCCCACTCCCGCCACCAGAATGTGTTCGCCGGACTCAACGCCACACTGCACACGCCGCCGCAAAGCCGCAGCGAAGCGGAAGCCATGTTGGCCGAACATATCGAGATCGCCGGGGTACGCCAGTTCCTGCTCAAATCCTTCGCCAGAGGCGAGCATGGCTGGGGTTGGCGCTTCAATGTGCCGGCGCTTGAGCAAAACTACGCCGACATCATGGGCTGGCCAGAGGATGATCGCCGCTTCGAGGGGCCGGTGCTCTTTATCAAGGGGGGGGATTCTGACTATATGCAGCCGCAATACAGCGAGGCGGCACTGGCCCAATTCCCGGCGGCAAAGGTGCGTGTCATCGCGGGTACCGGCCACTGGCTGCATGCGGAAAAACCGGCTCTGTTCAACAAATTGGTTGTGGATTTCCTGTCGACAGGCGGTTAACAGTTTCAAATCCTTTGTGATATAGTGCGCCCGTCATAAGGAGTGTGCGCAATCCATGCTAAGTGAACATATCGACCTGATCGAAAGTTTGGGCCTCAAGTTATTCTTTGTGGCCATTTTCATATTGATTGGCCTGGCCATTCAGGACGTGCTCAAGCGCGGCAACGTGCCCCGTTTCGGTCGTTTTATCGTCTGGTTGGTACTGTTTCTGGGTTGTGCGGGTTTTGTCGCCAAGGGGCTGATCGAACTGGGCTGGGAAGGCTCAGGACTCGGCTAACTTATTTTCATCTGTGATGTATGGCCAAACAGCAAACTGATCGAACAACACTGGATCTGTTCGCAAATGAGAAGCGCCCCGGCAGGCCAAAGACCAATCCACTCCCCCGCGAGACCCAGCTCAAGATCAACAAGCGTAACCAGCTTAAGCGCGATCGGGAAAATGGGCTGAAGCGGGTAGAGTTAAAGGTGGAGGCCGAGTTGCTGGAGCGCCTGAACCAACTTGCGTTACAACAGAACATCAGCCGAGCCGAGCTGATCCAATCTATCCTGAAACAACAGATTGAGTCCGCCTTTGCGGTGGACATTGCAGTCTGAGCGTTGAGCATTAACACCAAATACGGGTAACTAAACACTATGGCAAGTGTAGGTCTGTTTTTTGGCAGCGATACCGGTAACACCGAAGCTGTCGCCAAGATGATCCAGAAAGAGCTGGGCAAAAACCTGATTGAAGTCCGTGACATCGCCAAGAGCAGCAAGGCCGACATCGAGAGCTTTGATCTGCTGATGTTCGGCATCCCGACTTGGTACTACGGCGAAGCCCAGGCCGACTGGGACGACTTCTTCCCCGATCTGGGCGAAATCGACTTCACCAACAAGCTGGTCGCCATCTTCGGTTGCGGTGATCAGGAAGACTATTCCGAGTACTTCCTCGACGCCATGGGCACCCTGCGTGACATCGTCGAAGCAAAAGGCGCCATCATCATCGGTCACTGGCCGACTGCCGGCTACGAGTTCGAAGCCTCCAAGGCACTGGTCGATGACAAGCACTTTGTCGGTCTGGGTATCGATGAAGATCGCCAGCCGGAGCTGACTGCTGAGCGCGTCAAGGGCTGGTGCAAGCAGCTGCACGAAGAGATGTGCCTGGGCGAGCTGGAGTAATCCACCTCCCCCTCATACCTCTGACAACAAGGGCCCCGACGGGGCCCTTGTTGTATCTGCTTGTTGCGATGCCTGCCTTTATTCTTCCCTGTTATTCACCTCTGTGCTCCGGTTTGGCCCGCACATAGAGGGTGCGCTTGACCTGCGCCACCAGCTCGCCGCTCTTGTCTTGCACCGTCACCTCGAATTCGGGGAAGTGCTTGTTGCCACCTTCGGTCGCCGCCACGATTTCGGCCAGCTTGCCCTCGGTCAGGTTGAACTCGGCCACCAGCTTGCCCTTGCCCGGCTTGATGTAGTTGATGCTGCCCGCCTTGTCCCAGACGTAGTAGCGATTCTTGAAGTAGCCCATCAGCATCAGTGGATAGATGGGGTCTGTCATGGCAAACATGCTGCCGCCAAACTGGGTGCGGTTGGCATTCTTGTTCCACCAGCGGGATTTCAGGGTCACCCGGCAATAACGAAAGTCATCGCTCAGGGTCTCTATCTTGATACCGGCACCCCAGAAAGGGGGCCAGGCGTTGAGTGCGCGGCGCACCCAGGCCGCATTGTCAAAAAGCCAATCCATGGATCTCATCCGACCAGAAATATGAAAGTTACATCTTATCAACATCTGCCATGCCAGCAAGTCGGACGACACGATTGATTATTTCAATCCAACCGGCCATTTATGACTAAACCCCTTGAATTGCTGGGTTTATTTTTAGGGAGGCTACGACCTATAATGACAGGCCAAGCGAGTTCAAGGTTGCCATTCCTGCGGCAGTCCATCAGAATAACCCCACCTTCGAGAATGCGAATAAGTAGAATATGGCAGACAACAACCAAGCGTTAAAAAAGGCCGGGCTCAAGATCACCTTGCCCCGGGTCAAAATCCTGGAAATCCTGCAACAGCCGGACTGCCAGCACACCAGCGCCGAGGATCTCTATAAACGACTGATCGACCTGGGTGAAGAGATTGGTCTCGCTACCGTCTATCGCGTTCTCAACCAGTTTGATGATGCCGGTATCGTTACCCGTCACCACTTCGAAGGTGGCAAGTCGGTATTCGAGCTGGCCACTCAGGAGCACCACGACCACCTGGTTTGCCTCGACTGCGGCAAGGTGATCGAGTTCTCCGACGAAGTGATCGAACAGCGTCAGCGCGAGATCGCCAAGAAATTCAATATCCGTCTCACCAACCACAGCCTCTACCTCTACGGTCATTGTGCTACCGGTGAGTGCAAGCACGACGAATAAGTCGCCCGCGACTTGCAGATAACGGACAATAAAAAAAGCCAGCATCAGCTGGCTTTTTTATTGTCCGGCGCAGGCCGCTGGCAGCACACAGGGCAGGGTTTCCCCTGCCCCATCGGCTTAGCCTTCTACCTTGCCCCAGGAGTCGCGCAGGGCAACGGTGCGGTTAAACACCAGATGCTCCGGGCTGGAGAGCTTGTTGTCGGCGCAGAAGTAACCTTCACGCTCGAACTGGTAAGCCTGCTCCGGCTTGGCGTCCTTCAGGGAAGCCTCGACACGGGCCCCCTCGATGATCACCAGAGATTCCGGGTTCAGCGCAGCTTCGAAGTCATCCTCGGCGCCCGGGTTCGGCACCTTGAACAGACGGTCGTAGAGACGCACTTCCGCTGGCAGGGAGTGGGTGGCGCTGACCCAGTGGATCACCCCTTTCACCTTGCGGCCATCGGCCGGATCCTTGCCCAGAGTCTCGGGATCGTAGGAGCAGTAGATGCAGGTGACTTTGCCATCGGCATCTTTCTCGATGCGCTCGGCCTTGATCACATAGGCATTGCGCAGACGCACTTCCTTGCCCAGCACCAGACGCTTGAACTGCTTGTTCGCCTCTTCTTTGAAGTCCGCTTCGTCGATGAAGATTTCACGGGTAAAGTTCAGCTCGCGGGTCCCCATCTCGGCATTGCTCGGGTGGGCCGGGGCAGTCAGCACTTCATCGGCAGCCAGGTTCTCGATGACCACTTTCACCGGATGCAGCACGGCCATGGCGCGCGGGGCATGCTCGTTGAGGTCTTCGCGGATGCAGGCTTCCAGCATGCTCATCTCGACGATGTTGTCCTGCTTGGTGACGCCGATGCGTTTGCAGAACTCGCGAATGGAGGCCGGAGTGTAACCACGACGACGCAGACCGGAGACGGTCAGCATACGCGGGTCATCCCAACCATCGACGTGCTTCTCGGTCACCAGCAGGTTCAGCTTGCGCTTGGACATGACAGTGTATTCGAGGTTCAGACGAGAGAACTCGTACTGACGGGGGTGGCAGTCGATGGTGATGTTATCCAGCACCCAGTCGTACAGACGACGGTTGTCCTGGAACTCCAGGGTGCAGATGGAGTGGGTGATCCCTTCCAGCGCGTCCGAGATGCAGTGGGTGAAGTCATACATCGGGTAGATGCACCACTTGTCACCGGTCTGGTGGTGGTGGGCAAACTTGATGCGGTAGATAACCGGATCACGCATCACCATGAAGGGGGATGCCATGTCGATCTTGGCGCGCAGGCAGGCGGTGCCTTCGGCGAACTCGCCATTCTTCATCTTGGCAAACAGCGCCAGGTTCTCTTCCACGCTGCGATCGCGGAACGGGCTGTTCTTGCCAGCTTCAGTCAGAGTGCCACGGTACTCGCGCATCTGCTCGGGCGTCAGCTCGTCCACATAGGCCAGACCCTTTTCAATCAGCTCGATGGCGTAGCCGTGCAGCTTGTCGAAATAGTCGGAGGAGTAGCAGATCTCGCCGTTCCACTGGAAGCCGAGCCACTGTACGTCCTGCTTGATGGACTCTACGTACTCGATATCTTCCTTCACCGGGTTGGTGTCATCGAAACGCAGGTTGCACTGGCCCTGATAGTCGCGGGCGATGCCGAAGTTCAGGCAGATGGATTTGGCGTGGCCGATATGGAGATAACCGTTCGGCTCGGGCGGAAAACGGGTATGCACGCTGCTGTGCTTACCGCTGGCCAGATCTTCATCAATGATCTGACGAATAAAGTTAGTTGGGCTGTTCGCCTGACTCATGGCTCACCTCAAAAAAGCGTCACTGGCGGAAGTTGTGCCGGCTGGCACCCTCATCCCCCCGCCGTCAAGCCGGGTATGATCCCTTATTACGGGCGCTGTCTCAACCTGAATTTGGCACTTCCGGGCCATTTCCCGGCCATTGCGCCACTAAAAACGGCGTGGCTTGGCACATTGCACACCAAATGCATAAAAAAGCCCCGCACTAGGCGGGGCTGAAAGTGATGAAAAACACAAAACAGACAATTACACACAACAAAGGCTCACACGCACAGTCAACCTTTCCCAAACCCGATGCGCCATCGCCCTTGGGAAAGGCGGGTCTTGCGACCCACCTCATGTTAACGGTTGACTGCTATCAGTTCAGTTCGGTGACACGGCTGGTGCGCTTGCCATCGAAGCTGGTGGTACGCAGGTAGACCTTGCCATTCACGCTCGGCTTGGCCGCGGCGTCATAGGCACTCCAGTTGGTACCGTCCAGGCTGTACTGGATGGGCAGACCCGGCAGATCCACGTTCGCTTCCAGCACACCGTTCACTACCTTGGCACCCGGTACGGAGAGGCGGTATTCAACACCGGCCTGATCCAGTTTCGGCAGCACGCGCTGACCCAATACGTTGGCAAACTGGTTCCACTCTTTGTTGAGGGTGGCCTTGTTGACGAACTTGGTCTCGCCGGAGAACTCGCGACCCTTCACATAGTTCAGCTCGAAGCCACCTTTGTGCCAGGCACGCTCGGCCACGGAGAAGATACGCGGGTAGACCATGTACTCATACTGAGCATCGGTACGCACGGTTTCACTCCACTGCTGACCGGAGATCCCCTTGAACTTGACCGGATCCTGGTCACCTTTGGCCACGAAGGCGTTGCCGTCGCGGTCAACCGAGGTCTCGGCGTTCTGTGGCAGGTTTTCCGGGGCGAAGGCAAACACCTTGCGCGTGTCGTTGAAACGGGTTGCCCAGTAGTAGCCACGCTCGGCCGGGTGTACTTCGTTCGGGAAGTCGAAGTAGAGGTAATCCGGGTTGGACAGCACCACTTGGTAACCCTTGTGGGCCCACTTCATCGCTTCGTTGAAGCCACCCCAGTAGAGGGTTTCCCAGAAGTTGACACGGGTGTTGTCGGTGGCGAAGTCCTTGGCACCGCTGGCGTACTTCAGGCCATCTTCCCACGCCTGCAGGGTAGAGAAGCCGCGGTCTTTGACCATCTGGCCCACTTCCTTGGCGAAGTAAACCGGCAGCTCGCCCACTTCCTTGATCTTGCCTTCGTCGATCATCTTCTGGCACATCGGGGACTTGCCAAACGGCTTGTCCTGCTTGCTGGAGTCGACGTTACCTTTCCAGGCGACCAGCTCTTCTTTCTTGGTAACGGCCGGATCCTGATAGCCACCGCCCTGCATGATGTTCTTCGCCTCATCACCACCGTAATGCCATGCGGTCAGCGGCTGACCGGCGGCCTGGTGCATCTGGGCAACTTCATCCATTACCTTGGCCACGAAGGTGGCAGCACCCGGCTGGCAAGGGTTGATGAAGGACATCTTGTCGTAGAACTGGACCGAGGTGACGTTGGAGGTGTCAGCCGGATCAGTCAGACGGAACTGGTTGGCTTCCGCTTCTTTGCCTTCCGCCATCAGACGCTTGTAGCGCGCTTCCATGGAGATCACGGCAGCACGAGCGTGGGCCGGCATGTTGATCTCGGGGATCACGGTCACACCGCGGGCCTTGGCATAACGCACCAGATCCACGTAGTCAGACTTGCTGTAGAAACCGGAACCCTGGTTGTCGCTGGTCGGGCCGGAACCCAGTTGCGGCATCAGGCACTTGGTTTCGGACTCGTCGTGGCAACGCTGGCTACCGACCTGAGTCAGCTCCGGCAGACCCGGGATCTCCAGACGCCAGCCTTCATCGTTGGTCAGGCCAAGGTGCAGCACGTTGAGCTTCATGGCAGACATCTGGTCAACCAGCTTCTTCATGGTATCCAGACTGCGGAAGTGACGGGCCACGTCGGTCTGCATGCCACGGTATTCAAAGCGCGGCGCATCCTCGACGGTCATCGGGCTCACCAGCTTGTCATCAACACCCAGCAGGGAGATCAGGGATTGTGCACCCCAGAATGCCCCGTCGATGTCGCGACCCTGGATCACGGTGCCCTTCTGACCGATGGTCATGTCATAGCCTTCAGCCTGCTTGAGCTTGCTGCCGAGCTTGATGGTCACCGGGTAGCCGGTGTCGGAGAGGGTAACACCCAGCTTGGTCAGTTGAGCCTTCAGGGCCTCGGCGCGATCGCTCGGCAAGTCCAGGGCATTGAGTTTGATGGTAGAGAAGTCAACCTGCGGGCCAGCTTTGACTACCTGCTTCATCGGGGTCGGCAGGATCTGGTTGTCAATCTTGCCAGCCGGCAGCAGGGTGCTGGTCTGGTTGGCCGCGAAGCGGGTCTCGCTGTTCATCAGGATGTTCTTGTCATCCTTGGTACGCTTCCAGCCATCGGCCGGCATCGGCTTCTCGTAGGTGCTGGCATCATTGATGTTGCTCATGCTGGCCAGTACTTTCGGCTCGGCACCTTCGCTGGCGACATACCAGTTCGGCATGATGTCAGATTCGAACAGTACCCAGTATTCCACCACCAGCGGCACTTCGACCGTGGCATCCTTGGCAAAGCCCTGGAACTTCTCGGTTGGCGTCAAACGATAGAGATCGCCGGTCAGGTGAGTGATGGTGAACTGGTCGTTATCCACACGCTGGATACGACGAATGGAAGAGACGTAGATGCTCCAGTCTTTGGAGGTGACGTCCGCACCGGTATTGGTCAGGTGCAGCTTGGCAACGCCACAGCTCGCCCACTCGGAACCGAGCGCCTGGCAATCGAGGCCGGCACCGGCGCCGTCGTTGGTGACCACTTCATACTTGACCACCAGGTTGTTGGCGAGGGAGTCGACCACAGCCTGCTTGGCGGCATCGGCTGCCTGGACCTGGCTGACAAAAACGGTAGACATGGCAATGGCTAACAGAGAATGTTTCAAGTTCATAACTGCTGCTCTCATTTGAAGTAAAGGTTGGATTTTCTTGGCTTTTTTATATGGGGCCCCTGAGCGGGGCCCTTAGTTATGTCAACAATGGACTTAGACTTGAGGTGAGCGAGTCGCTCGATTAACGCAGGGCTTTCATCTCACCGGCGATGATTTCGGCCAATGGACCCAGAATCACCTGCAGGTTCTGCTCACCGAGTTTGACCACACCGGCCGCACCCAGGGCTTTCAGCTTGCGCTCATCGACGATGCTGCGGTCTTTCAGAGTCAGACGCAGACGGGTGATGCAGGCATCGATGGAGACCAGGTTCTCTTGACCACCCAGCACTTCCAGGTATTGCTTGGCCAGCTCGGTACGGTTGGTAGATTGAGCGGCAGCCGGAGCAGTATCTTCGTCATCTTCACGACCCGGGGTTTTCAGGTTCAGCTTGGCAATCACTACGCGGAACACGGTGTAGTAGAGGCCGAAGAAGACCAGACCCTGAGGGATCAGCATGTACCAGTTGGTCGCCAGCGGGTTACGGCTGGAGAGCACCATATCCACCAGACCGGCACTGAAACCGAAACCGGCCATCCACTGCATGGAGGCAGCGATGAACACGGAGATACCGGTCAGCACAGCGTGAATGACATACAGTACCGGCGCCACGAACATGAAGGAGAACTCGAGCGGCTCGGTTACACCGGTGAAGAAGGAGGCAAAGGCAGCTGCGATCATGATAGAGGCAACTTTCTCTTTGTTCTCTTTCTTGGCGGAGTGGTAGATGGCCAGAGCGGCACCCGGCAGACCGAACATCATGATGGGGAAGAAGCCAGCCTGGTACATACCGACCACACCTTTCACCTGCTCCAGGCTCTTGCCAGCGGCCAGAGCGGCATCGATGGTAGCCTGACCACCCAGGAAGTTCGGGATGTCGTTGATACCGGCCACGTTGAACCAGAACACGGAGTTCAGGGCGTGGTGCAGACCGATCGGGATCAGCAGACGGTTGAAGAAGGCGTAGATACCGGCACCGGTAGAACCCAGGCTCACGATGGACTCACCGAAGGAGACCAGACCACCGTAGATTGCCGGCCATACGGCCATCAGGATGAAAGATACGACGATCATCACTACGGAGGTTACGATCGGTACCAGACGACGACCGGAGAAGAAGGAGAGTGCCTTGTGCAGCTCGACGCTGCTGAAGCGGTTGTACAGCTCAGCGGCGATAACACCACACAGGATACCCACGAACTGGTTGCTGATCTTGGCAAACGCGGCAGGAACCTGCTCCACCGGGATGCTCTTGATCTGGGCCACAGCGCCCGGGCTCAGCAGGGTGGTAACGACCAGGAAGCCGACCAAACCTGCCAGAGCAGCAGAACCGTCTTTATCCTTGGACATACCGTAAGCGACACCGACTGCGAACAGTACGGACATGTTATCGATAATGGCTGCGCCCGCTTTAATCAGGAAGGCAGCCAGCGCACTGTCACCACCCCAACCATTCGGGTCAATCCAGTAGCCAACCCCCATCAGGATCGCTGCGGCAGGCAATACCGCTACCGGCACCATCAGGGCACGGCCGATCTTTTGCAAATAACCGAGAATGTTCACGGTTCCTCTCCTTAGTTAATGTTTTTCTAGAAATTAAGTGCTTATCACGTTTGACGCATAAGCCATCAAGGCTTGATTGGCAGTCTAGGGCTTTTATTTCGCTGCGCAAATTAATAAACCGATAATCGTGATCGTTATCACCCAAACAAGATAAAGGTGGTGGATAGATGTGGCTTAGTTCGCAATCTTTATTTACGCTATAAAACAACTTGAATCCGTCTTAGCCAATTGCCACCGCCAAACCGGTCGCAACCCGACACAGAGGTATCCCATATGCGCCTGATCCCGTTGAAATCTGCCAGCCAAGTAGGCCTGTGGTCTGCTCGTTACATCGTTGACCGCATCAACGCGTTCAAGCCGACCAGCGATCGCCCTTTCGTACTGGGCCTGCCCACCGGTGGCACCCCGCTCAACACCTACAAGCGCCTGATCGAGTTGCACAAAGCCGGTGAAGTGAGCTTCCAGAATGTGGTCACCTTCAACATGGACGAGTACGTTGGCCTGCCGGAAGATCACCCGGAGAGCTACCACAGCTTCATGCACAACAACTTCTTCAGCCACATCGACATTCGTCCCGAGAACATCAACATCCTCAACGGCAATGCCGAGGATCTGGTGGCCGAGTGCAAGCGCTACGAAGACAAAATCAAGTCCTACGGCAAGATCCACCTGTTCATGGGTGGCGTGGGTAACGACGGCCACATCGCGTTCAACGAACCGGCCTCTTCCCTCTCCTCCCGCACCCGGGTCAAGACCCTGACCGAAGACACCCGCATCGCCAACTCCCGCTTCTTCGGTGGCGACATGGAGCAGGTGCCCAAGCTGGCCCTGACCGTGGGTGTCGGCACCCTGATGGATGCGGAAGAGATCATGATCCTGGTCACCGGTCACGGCAAGGCACTGGCCCTGCAGGCCGCCGTGGAAGGCAGCGTCAACCACATGTGGACCATCTCCACCCTGCAACTGCATCCGAAGGGAATGATGGTGTGCGACGAGCCCTCCACCATGGAGCTCAAGGTCAAGACCGTTCGCTACTTCCAGCAACTGGAAGCCGCCAACATCGGCCGTCTGTAAGGAGTCGCCATGTACGCATTGACCAACTGTACCCTCTACACCGGCAGCTGCGTGCTGACCGGCTACGGGGTGCTTATCGAGGGCGACAAGATTGTCGCCATCTCTCACCTGGCCGAACTGCCTGCAGGCATCGAGCAAATTGACCTCAAAGGCGCCAACCTGACCGCCGGTTTTATCGATGTGCAGCTCAACGGCTGCGGCGGGGTGATGTTCAACACCGACATCACGGTCGAGACCCTGGCAACCATGCAGGCGGCCAACCTCAAATCCGGTACCACCAGCTTCCTGCCGACCCTGATCACCAGTCCGGATGCCGACATGAAGCAGGCCGTTGCGGTGACCCGTGACTACATGGCTGCACACCCCAACGAGGTGCTGGGCGTCCATCTGGAAGGGCCTTATACCAACCTCAAGCGCAAGGGGATCCACCCTGCCGCGCAAATTCGTCAGCCAGCGGACGAGATGATCGACTTCTTCTGCGCCAACGCGGATGCCATCACCAAGATCACCCTGGCACCGGAACGCAACGAGCCGGCCCATATCCGCCGTCTGGTGGAAGCGGGCATTCTGGTCTCGGCCGGTCACACTGCCGCCAGTTACGATCAGGCCATGGCCGGGTTTGATAACGGTATTCGCTTTGCGACCCACCTCTACAACGCCATGACGCCGACCCTCAACGGTCGCGAGCCGGGCGTCGTGGGCGCCATCTACGATCGCAAGGATGTCTATGCGGGCATCATCGTCGATGGCCACCACGTGCACTGGGCCAACGTGCGTCTGGCTCACAAGGCGCTGGGGGAGCGACTGGTGCTGGTCACCGATGCCACCGCGGCAGCCGGAGCGCCGGAAGGCTTTGAGAAATTTGATTTTTGTGGCACCACCGTCTTTTTACGCGATGGTCAGTGTGTCGACGAGAATGGTACACTCGGCGGTTCCTCCCTCACCATGATTGAGGGGGTGGAAAATCTGGTCAAGCAGGTCGGATTACCGCTCGATGAAGCACTGAGAATGGCCAGCCTCTACCCCGCTCGCGCCATTGGATGGGACTCACGTCTCGGTAGTATCCAGGTCGGTAAAGTAGCCAACCTCACTGTCTTCGATCAGGACTTCACGGTCCGTGGGACCGTGGTTAACGGACACTACACACAACAGTGACATCATGACTGGCGGACAAATAGCAAACGTAGATCTTATCAAGCAGGTCAACAGTGCAGCCGTGTATCGGCTCATCGACCTGCAAGGCCCCATCTCCCGGGTCAAGATTGCCGAGTTGAGTCAGCTGGCCCCGGCCAGCGTGACCAAAATAACCCGGCAACTGATCGAGCATGGCCTGATCAAGGAGACCTCTCCGCAAGCCTCAACCGGCGGGCGGCGTGCCATCTCCCTGACCACCATCAAACATCGCTTTCAGTTTGTCTCTGCCAAGCTGGGCCGCGGCTACCTGCAACTGAGTCTCTATGACCTCGATGGCAAGGAGCTCGACCAGCACGTCATTCAGGTGACCGAGATCGACCAGCAACCCGTGGTCGACATGCTGCTGCGTGAGATTGGCGCCTTTATCGATGCCAACCGCGAACGTTGTCGCAACCTCATCAGCATCGCGCTGACCATGCCGGGTCTGGTCAACCCGGAATCCGGCATGGTCATCTACACCCCCAAGTACCACATCCGCAATCTGGGACTGGCGAAGCTGCTTGAGAACCACTTCAACCTCCCCTGCTACGTGGGCAACGACACCCGCTCGCTGGCGTTAGCCGAACACTTCTTCGGCGAGTCCCGCGACTGCATGGACTCCATTCTGGTGAGCGTCCACCAGGGGACGGGCTCGGGGATCATCACCAAGGGTCAGGTGTTCCTCGGCCAGAACCGCAACGTCGGCGAGATCGGCCATATCCAGGTCGAGCCGCTCGGCAAGCGCTGTCACTGTGGCAACTTCGGCTGCCTCGAAACCATCGCCTCCAACGAAGCGATCATCGACAAGGTGAAGGAGCTCATCAGCCGCGGTCATCAGAGCGCGCTGCAGGAGAAGCACATCACCATTCAGGAGGTGTGCAAGGCGGCGCTGGCGGGCGATGAACTGGCCCGCAGCGTCATCGAGAACGTGGGTGAGCATCTGGGACGGGCGGTGGCTATTACGGTCAACCTGTTCAACCCGCAGAAGGTGCTGATCGCCGGTGAAATCACCGCCGCCGAAGAGATCCTCTTCCCGGCCATCCGTCGCTGCGTCGAGCATCAATCCCTGCCGAGCTTCCACCGTGGCCTGCCCATCGTGAAAGCCCGCTTCCAGAACCAGCCGACCTATGGCGGCTTTGCACTGGTCAAGCGCGCCCTGCTGGAGGGAGATCTGCTGCAGATCATCATGGAGCAGAAGTAAGACACTGATCTTGCGAGATAACCAAACGGCAGCCACTGGCTGCCGTTTTCTATTGTGTGCTTGCTGGCGATTTAGCCCGCACGACATGGCTTGAACAGATCCAGCTTGTTGTCGTAAACACTCGTCTGCACATCCATGATCCCCAGCATGGAGTGAAAGAGGTTGTCATGGGAGAAGCGCTGGCTGCTCGCCTCCGCCGCCAGGCAACCCATATCAAGCTGGCGATCGGCCTGTAACTGAGGCGAGAACCAGGTCAGCAGCGGCACCCGTGTCTGATCATCCGGCGCAAACTTGTATGGCGTGCCATGCAGATAGAGCCCCATGGCCCCGAGGGATTCACCGTGATCGGAGAGATAGACCAGTCCCACATCATACTGGCTCTCCAGCGACTTGAGCTTGTCGATCAGCAGCCCCACCACTTTGTCGGTGTAGCGGATGGTGTTGTCATAGGTATTGACCAGCTCTTCGTTGCTGCAGTTTTCAATGTCGCTGCGCGGGCAGTCCGGCATAAAGACGCGCTCGCTGGCAGGGTAACGACGGAAATAGGTCGGGCCATGGCTGCCCATCAGGTGAAAAGCCACCAGCTTGTTGCCCTTCATCTCGACAATCTGCTGATCCAGCCCCTCCAGCAGCACCTCGTCATAGCAAGACTCCCCCTGACAGAGCGCAGGATAGGACTTGGGAAGGATCTCGATGGTCGGCACATTGCGGCACACCCCTTTGCAGCCGCCATCGTTCTCTTTCCACAATACCGAGACTCCGGCATGTTGCAGCACATCGAGCAGGCCGTCACGGGAGCTGGCAAGCTGGTCATCGTAGCCACGGCGCGTGAGGTTGGAGAACATGCAGGGCACCGAAACGGCGGTTGCTGTACCGCAGGAGCGCACATCCCTGAACGACACCACTCCCTGCTCTTTTGCCGTAAAGCTGTTGGTCGCCTTGCCATACCCGTTAAGGGAGTAGTTCTGGCTGCGCGCCGTCTCCCCCACCACCAGGAACATCAAAGTCGGCTTGCTTCCCCGGGCCACCACCCTGGCATCGGTCCCCAGATGCTGGTAGGGGAGCGGCGTGGCAAACAGCACATCCCGCCCATATTTGTAGAGGCCGTGCACATAGTTGGCAGGCACAATCTCTTTGGCCAGCGACTTGTTGTTGCGACCGACCGAGGCGTAATCCTGATAGTAAAGTGCCGCGACGCCCCCGATAAACAGCAGAGAGATAGCCAATACACCTGCCCGCAACGCCAACCCCTGATACCAGCGAGCCGGATAGCGGATCCGCAGTGACCAGAGCACCAGAACAGGCAGCAGCCCGGTCAGCAGAAACCAGAGCGCAACCGAGCCATTCAAATAGGCCCCCGCCTCACCACTGTTGGTCTCCACTATGTTCTGGATCATGCCGGCATCGAAGATGACGCCGTATTTGAGCATGGCGTAACTTACGATGGAGCCAGTCAGAATGAGCACAGTAAAAAAGGGCTTGAGCACAAACCGGAACGTGAAGGGAATAAACACGGCATTGAGCGCCGCGATCAGCACCAGCGGGATCGAGATGGCAAATCCGGCTTTGACATGGGTCAGGGCGCTGAGCACCGTATAGAAATGCAAAAAGATTGGCCAGTTCAGTACCAGGGCGAAAAAGAGCACCAGCAACAGATTGGTTTGCAGTACACCGAGAGTTACACGCATAAACAACTCCTACATACCGGCCTGCAGTGCAGCGGGCCGGCCAAGCCAACAAAAACGACGGGGCCAGCGTAGGAAGTAAAACTTAAGCGCGAATTAAGAAGAGAAGCACGGCGCTCGTGCGCCCCATCACAGCACGGGGTGCTCCGCTGCCCCGAAATGGATTTTTAGTTGTCTATCCATCGGATTTTGCTAGCTTGTTGAGTAGGCATTCATGAAATGCAGGTTAACCGATGGCACTGATCCAAGCCTCGATAGAGCAATTGAGAGTAGGCCACTATATCCATCTCCCCACGGGATGGACTAACCACCCGTTTATGTTCAATACCTTCAAGATCAAGGATCAGCAGCAACTCGACATTCTCCGTCATCTTGATCTCACCCTGCTGATGGTCGACCCCGACAAGAGCGATCTGCCTATCGAGCCACTGTTGCGTGGCGATATCCCCGATGCCGGGCCCGATCTCGAAGAGCTGGAGTCCCTGATTGATGCCGGCCCGCCCCCCTTTGACGAAAAGGCCTTTCGCCGCTCCATGCGCGCCGCCGACAAGGCCTTTGGCCAATCCATGAGCGAGCTACGCGATGCGCTCGGGGCACTCAACCTCAAACCGGATGAAGGGCTGGCCAACACCGCACAGATCGTCCGCAATGCCGCCTTCACCCTCAGTCAGCACGAGGGCCCCCTCGGGCTCCACCTGATCCGCAGTCCCCACACCGATGTCCTGCTGCAGCACAGTCTCAATGTGGCTTTCATTGCCATGTTGATGGCGCGCGAACTGGGGATGAATCCCATCGAGCTGGAAGAGACCGGGCTTGCGGGACTTATCCACGACATCGGCGAACTGAAAATTCCCAGCCAGATCACCCAAAAGCGTGGTGAGCTAAACAAGGCCGAGCAGAACTTCCTCAAGATGCATCCCCAGTACGGATTTGACATGCTGAACCAACTCAATGCCTTTGAGCCCAAAATTCGTCAGGTAGCCCATCTGCACCACGAACGGCTCGACGGTAGCGGTTATCCGCTGGGGATCAAGGGGGGGGAGATCCCGCCGCTGGCGCGGCTGATCGGACTGGTCGACTTCTACGACGAGCTGCTTCATCCCCGCAACAGCGGCACGCCGGCGGCACCGAGTCAGGCCATCAGCCAGCTCTACAAGTTATCCCAGAAGAAGTTCGACCAGAATCTGGTCAAGTTGCTGGTCAAGGTGCTGGGGGTCTACCCGCCGGGATCCCTGGTGAAACTCTCCGACGAGAGCATTGCGCTGGTACTCTCTACCGAACCCACCATGCCCCTCAAGCCGAAGATCCTGCCCTATATCAAGGCCCAGCGGCCGGAAGCGGTCGCCATGATCGATCTGCGGGAAGATGAACGCACCATCAGTGCCTTTATCAAACAGGAGGAGCTGGATGAGGGACAGCGGCAGTTCTTCAATCTGACCCGCCGCTTCTGTTACTACTTTGCATTCTGAGTTATCCCCAGAAGCTGGGGATAACTCATTGGACAAACCGGAATAATTACACGAATCCCCACCAACAGGTTGCCATCTGATCATGTATAAAAAACGCCCAGCCAGGGGGGCCGGGCGGAGCATGCCACTTCCATGTGGCGTATCCGACGGATACATTCATGCTCTATCCATCAATAGCAATCTGTCGCCTCTTACACAAATATCAATTTAACATGCTGATTTAATGTAGTTTTATCCATTTGTTCTGGCAAACTGGCGGTCCGTTGCGACCCGCAGGGCCAACCGAACAAGATCTTGATCACACTTATTCACGGGCTGGTTGTTTTTTAGGCTGGCTGATGAGGCGCGTTTTTTATGCAGTTGGTTCTCTCTTTGTTACAGCAGATGAGCGTCAGCCTGGTGATCGCCTATCTCTTCTCGAAAAGCCCGCTGCTTCGCCCGCTTGCCAACTATTCAGTGAGGATTCCTCACAAGGTACTGATATACATAATATTTTCATGTTTTTGCATCCTCGGAACCTATGTGGGCCTCGATATCGACGATGCCATCGCCAACACCCGGGCGGTCGGCGCCGTCTTGGGGGGATTATTGGGGGGACCGCTGGTGGGCTTTCTGGTGGGGCTGACCGGCGGTCTGCACCGCTATACGCTGGGGGGATTTACCGATCTCGCCTGCGCCATCTCCACCACCTGCGAGGGGTTGCTCGGGGGCATAGTGCACTGGCGACTGATGCGCTCGGGGCGAACGGATGCCCTGTTTGAACCACGCATCGCCTTCTTTACCACTCTCTATGCCGAGATCATGCAGATGGTCATCATCCTGCTGGTGGCGACCCCGTTCGACAAATCCCTGCTGTTGGTACGCACCATCGCCACCCCGATGATTCTGGCCAACTCCTGTGGCGCGGCGCTCTTTATCAGCATGATCCGCGACCAGCAGCGGATGTATGAGAAGTTCTCCCGGGTCTTCTCCGCCAAGGCGCTCAATATCGCCAACCGTACAGTGGGGATCATGAGTCAGGGCTTTACCCCACAGGCAAGCAACAAGATTGCCCGCATCATTCAGGAGGAGACCGGCGTTGGGGCGGTCGCCATCACGGACACCGAGCAGATCCTCGCCTTTATCGGCACCGGCGAAGATCACCATCTGCCGGGCACCCCCATCGCGTCAGCCATCACCATGCAGGCCATCGCCCAGAACAAGGTGCTGTTTGCCGATGGCAACAGCCAGCCCTATCGGTGCAGCCTCTCCTCCGCCTGCCAGCTGGGCTCGGTGCTGGTGATCCCGCTGCAGGGGGACAAGGGGGTGATCGGCACCATCAAGCTCTACGAGCCGAAGAAGCGGCTGTTTCTCAAGATCAACCACACCCTGGGGGAAGGGATTGCCAACCTGCTGTCACAGCAGTTGCTGGCCGGTCGGCTGGAGCAGCATCAGCGGCTGCTGGTGCAGTCCGAACTCAAGCTGATCCAAGCCCAGATCAACCCCCACTTTCTGTTCAACACCCTCAACACCATCAGTGCCATCACCCGGCGCGATCCGGACAAGGCGCGGGATCTGCTGCTGCATCTGTCGCTGTTCTTTCGCAAGAACCTCAAACGCCAGAGCGGCCTTGCGACTCTGCAGGAGGAGCAGGAGCACTGCCAATCCTATCTGGAGATCGAGCTGGCCCGTTTTGGCGATCGGCTGACGGTGATAAACGAGATCCCGCCCCATCTGGCCACACTGCGACTGCCCAGCTTCACCCTGCAACCGTTGATCGAGAATGCCATCAAGCACGGCATCTCGACTCTGCTGGAGCAGGGGCGTATTCGCCTCTGGACCGATGAGCATCCCACCAGCGTCACCATCCATGTGGAAGATAATGCAGGCACCTGGCAAGCACATCCCGCTGGCGACGGTCTGGGCATGACCATCGTAGACCGGCGACTGAAAAGCGCCTTTGGCGAGCGCTATGGCGTGACTATTGCGTGCGAGCCGGAACAGTGGACCCGGGTGTCGTTCACCATCCCCAAGGAGCAACCATGATCCGCACTCTGATAGTCGATGACGAACACTATGCCCGCGAAGAGCTGAGGCAGCAGCTGGCCTGCGATCCTGCCATCGAGATCGTGGGGGAAGCGGCCAACGCCATCGAGGCGCTGCCGCTTATTCAGCGCCTCAAGCCCGACGTGGTGTTCCTCGATATCCAGATGCCCAAGCTGAGCGGCATGGAGCTGGTCGCCATGCTCGACCCCCTGCCCCGCATCGTCTTTGTCACCGCCTTTGACGAATATGCCATTCAGGCCTTTGAAGAGAACGCCTTCGACTACCTGCTCAAGCCGGTGGAGCCCGCCCGGCTCGCCAAGACCCTCGCTCGCCTCAAGCAGGATATCTCCCCGCAGCCCATCGAGCGGCTGGCCCCGACTATCGAACATATTCCGGGCTATCTGCACAATCGGGTCAGGCTGCTGCCCATCGCGCAGGTGGAGTATGCCTTCTCCGATCTGGGCGGGGTCCATGTGGCCTGTCAGGGCGAGCTGTTCCACACCCAGCTCACCCTCAAATCGCTGGAAGAAAAGAGCCCGCTGCTGCGCTGCCACCGCCAGTATCTGGTCTCCCCCAACGCCATCTTCGAGATCCAGCTGCTGGATAACCAGCTGGCAGAGATTGTCACCCCGAGCGGCGCCCGGGTGCCGGTCAGTCGTCGCTATCTCAAGGAGCTCAAAGATCAGCTGGGGCTGGACTGAGCCGCGGAGTGTGCGCCTGATCACAGCCGCCGACCGCTCGGCGCGCCAAAGCGCCGCTCGGGGAATTTCACCTGCCAGTCAGGCGCAACCGTTTTAGACTCGCTCTGCACACTAAAAAATAACAATGCAGGAGCGTAGCAATGATCTGGTTCTTCCTCTGTGTCGGCTTACTTGTGGCCGGCTACTTCATATACGGCAAATTCATCGAACGGATATTCAGCCCGAAACCCGAGCTGAAAACCCCCGCCATCACCATGGCTGACGGGGTGGACTATGTCCCCATGTCGGACAAGAAAGTCTATCTGGTTCAACTGCTCAACATCGCAGGCGTCGGCCCCATCTTCGGCCCGATCCTGGGTGCCCTCTACGGCCCGGTCGCCATGCTGTGGATCGTCTTTGGCTGCATCTTCGCCGGTGCGGTACATGACTACTTCTCCGGCATGCTGTCGGTACGCGCCAAGGGGGCCTCGGTGCCAACCGTGGTCGGTGAGCATCTGGGCACCGCCGCCAAGCACTTCATGAACCTGTTTGCCGTGGTGCTGCTGATGCTGGTGGGCGTGGTATTCGTGCTGAGCCCGGCGGGCCTCTTGGCCAACCTCACCTCCACCGATCTGGTCTACTGGATTGTGGCAATCTTTGCCTACTACATCCTCGCGACCATTGTCCCCATCGACAAGATCATCGGTCGCTTCTATCCCATCTTCGGCGCCCTGCTGGTCTTCATGTCGGTCGGCCTCATCGTTGGCCTGATCGCCTCCGGCAAAGGCTTCTACAACACCGGGATGGACTTCTCCAACCTGCACCCGACCGAACTGCCGCTCTGGCCGCTGCTCTTCATCACCATCGCCTGTGGCGCGGTATCCGGCTTCCACGCCACCCAGTCACCACTGATGGCGCGCTGCATGCAGAACGAAAAATCCGGCCGCTTCATTTTCTACGGTGCAATGATCGGTGAAGGGATCATCGCCCTTATCTGGTGCACCCTGGGTCTCTCCTTCTACGACAGCACCGAAGCGCTCAACGCTACTATGGCCAACGGCGGCCCGGCAGCCGTGGTACACGAAGTCTCCACCAGCCTGCTCGGCACCGTGGGCGGCATTCTGGCCATTCTCGGTGTGGTGATCCTGCCTATCACCTCGGGCGACACCGCATTTCGCAGTGCTCGCCTGATCGTGGCGGACTTCCTGAAGATGACCCAGAAACCGCTGGCCAAGCGTCTGCTGATTGCCATCCCCATGTTTATCCTTGGTTTTATCATCTCCAAGGCTGAATTCGGGGTGATCTGGCGCTACTTCGGCTGGGCCAACCAGACCACCGCCGTCATCATGCTGTGGGCTGCGGCTGCCTACCTCATCAAAGAGGGCAAGCTGCACTGGATCTGCACCATTCCCGCCATGTTCATGACTGCTGTGGTGATCACCTATCTGGCCAACGCCCCCATCGGATTCGGGCTGGAGATGGGGACCTCCACCATCATCGGCCTGACTGCAACGGCGGCCATTACCGTGGCCTTCCTGATGAAGTTCCGCCAGCCGCTGGTCAGCAGTACCAGCGAAGGGTAAAAACAGCAAAAAATGCAGCGAAAGCAGCACAAAAAAGGCGCCTGATGGCGCCTTTTTTAATGACAAAAAGACTAATAAGACAACTGTCGAACGGCTTCAGCTTCAATACAGCGAATAGCTTTAAGGAAAGTGCGAACAAGTATCCCACGAACAAAAAATGAAAATTTTAGTCATTTAATATCAATGGGTTACCAGTAAATGCTCTCGTGCCATATGACTTATTCGCACCTTCCTTAAGATTCCGGGCAAACTGACGATAAATGTGTGATTCTTAATTGCTTTAGTGCTTGTTGGAACCCATGATTAAGCTGTGCGTCATGCCAGTGGAGGTTATAAATGGCCCTTGATTATTTTGCCCTTGGTCTGCTCGTCTTTGTCGGGCTGGTCATTTTTTATGGCGTCATCGTTATCCACGATATTCCTTACGAGATTGCCAAACATCGGAATCACCCTCATCAGGATGCCATTCATGTGGCAGGTTGGGTCAGCCTGTTTACCCTGCACGTGCTGTGGCCCTTCCTCTGGATCTGGGCAACCCTCTATCGGCCGGATCGCGGCTGGGGCTTTAGCCAGCGGCTGCAAGAAGATGAAGAGGAGCTGGCGGCCCTCAAGCAGGAGTTGGCGGATCTGAAGAGCCGTATCAACACTATCGAACAGAGTGAGCAACAGGGATAAACCATGGACCTGCTACTGATCCTGACCTACACGGCACTGTGTGTCGCCATCTTCAAAATCTTCCGCATCCCGCTCAACAAGTGGACCGTCCCCACAGCAGCACTGGGCGGCGTGCTGCTCATCGGCACCCTGATCATGCTGATGAACTACAACCACCCCTACTCCGAGATGGCGCGCAACTACTACGTCTCCACCCCCATAGTGCCGCTGGTCAAGGGCCGGGTGGTTGAGGTGCCGGTACAGGCCAACCAGCCGGTGAAAAAAGGGGATGTGCTGTTTCGCATCGATGACGAGCCGTTCCGCCTGAAAGTGGAGAGCCTCACCGCACGGGTCGAATCCAACCGCGAACACCTCAAGTCCATCGAGGCGAGACTGCGCTCCGCCAGGCTGGATCGGGATCGCGCCAGCGACCTGATGCGCCGTGGCGTGGGCAAGCAGCGCGACCTCGACGTCACCCAAGCCAACGTGGACGACATCGTGGCCCAGATTGACCAGCAGAAAGCCACCCTGAACGATCTGCAGGCCCAGCTGATGGAAGCCAAGTACCAGCAGTCACAAACCGTGGTCTATGCCCCGAGCGATGGCCATGTGGTGCAATTGGCCCTACGCCCCGGCATGATCGCCACCCCCTTCATGTATCGTCCGGTGATGACCTTCATCCACAAGGATGACACCGCCTACGTCGGCTGGTTCTGGCAGAACAGCATGCAGAGACTGGCGGTGGGCGATGAGGCCGAAGTGGTGATCGATGGCGTACCCGGCAAGATCTTCAAAGGCAAGGTGACAGCCGTGGTTCCGGCCATTGCCGCCGGTAACGTGCAGGCCAACGCCGGTCTGCTGGATCAAACCACTGCGGTGCGCCCGGGTCGTCTGCCGGTGGTTATCTCCATCACCGACCCCGAGTGGGCCAAGTATCAGGTAATTGCAGGCTCCAGCGGGCAGGCTGCCATCTATACCCACTACTTCCACCATGTATCTGTGATGCGCAAAGTGCTGCTGCGCATGGCAAGCTGGATGAACTACATCTTCCCGTTCCATTGATCAGCACCCAAGCACCCTGCGGGCCGGCATCATGCCGGCCCGCTGTTTTTGTGACGGCAAGCACCCTATAATGGCGCCATCTTGCACCACCCCACATCGACATACCCAAGCCTGCATGTTCGTTCTCAGACCCTATCAGACCGACGCCGTCAACGCCGTTATCAGCCACTTTCGCAAACACCCGGATCCCGCCGTGGTGGTGCTGCCCACCGGGGCCGGCAAGAGTCTGGTGATCGCCGAGCTGGCCCGCAAAGCGCGCGGTCGGGTGCTGGTGCTGGCCCACGTCAAGGAGCTGGTGGAGCAGAACCACGCTAAATACGAGGCGTGGGGGCTCAAGGCCGATATTTTCGCTGCCGGCCTGGATCGCAAGGAGGCGAGCGCCCAGGTGGTGTTCGGCTCGGTGCAGTCGGTTGCCCGCAATCTGGATGCCTTTGACGGAGCGTTTTCGCTGCTGATCATCGATGAGTGCCATCGGGTCTCGCTCGATGATGACAGCCAGTACCATCAGGTGATCGACCACCTCAAGGCCGCCAATCCGGCCCTCAAGATCCTCGGCCTCACCGCCACTCCCTATCGGCTCGGGCTGGGCTGGATCTACCGGCGCCACTATCACGGCATGGTCAAGAGCCACGGCGAACGGCTGTTTGGCGACTGCGTGTTCGAGCTGCCCTTGCGTTTTATGGTCAAAAACGGCTACCTGACGCCGCCGCGCATGGTGGATGCCCCCATAGTCCACTACGACTTCAGCAAGCTGGTGGCGAGGGAGAACGGCCTCTTCAGCGAGGCGGATCTCAACGGCGAGCTCAAGCGCCAGGAGCGGGTTACCCCCCATATCCTGAGCCAGGTGCTGGAGTATGCCGCCGACCGGCAGGGGGTGATGATCTTCGCCGCCACCGTCGAACACGCCCGTGAAATTCACGGCCTGCTTGGCGCCCGAGGCCAGCAGGCAGCCCTTATCACCGGCGAAACGCCGGGGCCGGAGCGCGATGCCCTCATCAGCGCCTTCAAGGCGCGGGAGCTCAAGTTTCTGGTCAACGTGGCGGTGCTCACCACCGGCTTCGATGCCCCCCATGTCGATCTTATCGTAATGCTCAGGCCCACCGAGTCGGTCTCCCTCTATCAGCAGATTGTGGGGCGGGGCCTGCGTCTCTCGCCGGGCAAGAGCGATTGTCTGGTACTCGACTATGCGGGCAACAACTTCAACCTGTTCGCCCCCGAAGTGGGGGAGCCTCGCCCCCACGCCGGTACCGAGCCGGTACAGGTGCCCTGCCCCGCCTGCGGTTTTGCCAACACCTTCTGGGGCAAGACCGACGAGGATGGCAAGGTGATCGAGCACTACGGCCGCCGCTGTCAGGGGCTGTTTGAAGATGATGAGGGCAACCGCGAAGAGTGTGACTACCGCTTTCGCGCCAAGATCTGCCCCGGCTGCGGTGCGGAGAACGACATCGCCGCCCGCAGCTGCCAGAGCTGCGATCAGCTGCTGGTGGACCCTGACGACAAGCTTAAAGAGGCGCTCAATCTCAAGGATTGCATGGTGATCCGCTGCGCGGGGCTAACCCTCACAGCCGGGCGCGGCAAACAGGGGGAGCGGCTGGAGGTGACCTATCACGATGAGGATGGGTTGACCCTCAGCGAATACTTCGGATTTCACTCCCCGGGCGCACGGCGCTTGTTTCAACAGCACTTTGTGCGTCATCATTGGCCCGCCCCGGGGCTGGAGCCCGAATTTGCCACCCTGGCGAGCGTGCTGGCCGCGCAAAGCCAGTTCCGTCATCCGGATTTTGTCATCGCCCGCAAATCGGGTCGCTTCTGGCAGATAAAAGAGAAAATTTTTGATTATGAGGGTCGCTATCGTACCGCCAACTCGCTGGCATGATGGCGACCGGCATACATGGCATGAATTGCGTTATCCCGTCGATCCCGCATCGGCTGGTTGAATTATCAGGGTCGGCACCACTGCCGGGCCCTTCGTCACGTTAGAGGATGTTATGCAGCGGCTGTTGATTGGTTTTTGTGCTCTCTTTTCTTCTCTGGCGGCTCATGCCGCCCCGCTGACGCCCCCTCAGGGTGGCCAGTACGCCATCATGGTGCAGGGCAATAACGGCGTCGAGTTTGCCCGCCACGCGGATCAGATGATCGCCCCCGCCTCCACCATGAAGGTGCTCACCGCGCTGGCGGCCCGCCTCGAGCTGGGTGCCGACTTCCGCTTCGCCACCGACATTCAGGCCCAACCCGGTGCCAAACAGGGTGACACCATCAACGGCGATATCTGGATCAACTTCGTCGGCGACCCCACCCTCTCCCGCATGGATCTGCTGGCCCTGTTCAAGCAGCTCGGCGTCACCAGCATCAAGGGCAATGTCTACGTCAACACCGGCGCCTACAACGGCTACGAGCGCGGCAACGGCTGGTCGTGGGGGGATCAGACCCTCTGCTTCGCCGCTCCTGTCTCCTCGGTCATCATCGACAAGAACTGCGCCTACGGCACCATCACTGCCACCCAGATTGGCAAACCGGCGGTCGGCAACGTGGCCACCGGCGTCCCCATCGGCATCGGTGCCGACAACGTGGAGGTGATGAGCTATGGCGACATGGCGCGCCAGTTCTGCGCACTGGAAGTGGACATGGCCAAGGGCAACTTCTACGAGCTCAAGGGCTGTATCACCCCGAACAAGGAGCCGCAGGGGCTGCGTTTCGCCATCCACGACGTGGAAGCCTGGGGCTGGGACAACATCCGCTGGGCGATGAACCGGGCCGGTATCAAGCATGATGGCCTGCTGCGGGTCACCCACAAGGCCCCTGAAGGGGCAGAGACCCTCGGCACCCACTACTCGGTCTCCCTGCCGGTGATGCTCGCCAAGATGCTGAAGAAATCGGACAACCTCTACGCCGATACCTTCCTCAAAACCGTGGGCCGTCACTACTACAACAAGCCGGGCAGCTATCGCAGCGGCACCATGGCGGTGCGCGCCATCCTGACCAAGAACGGCATCGATCTGGGCAATGCCACTCTGGCAGACGGCTCCGGTCTTTCCGCTCACAATCTCATCAGCGCCCGTCAGATGATGTCGGTGCTGAACTTCATCCAGAAAAATGATGCCGAGCTTGGCCTGATCAAGCTGCTGCCAAGCTCTCAGGTGGATGGCACCCTGGCGTGGCGCCGCAGCGTCACCGCCCCCATGATGAAGAACAAGGTCCACGCCAAGACCGGCACCATCACCGGCACTTCCAACCTGGTGGGCTTTATCGACACTGCGGGCGGCCAGCGCAAGGCGTTTGTGATGTTCCAGCGTGGCCTGTCCCAAGATCCGGCCACCCATGAGCGCTACCGTGCCAGCAAGGCGCCGTGGCCCTGGACTGTGTTCGAGAAGGGGGTGCTGGAGAGCATCTATCAGCAGCAGCCGATCCAGATCGCCGATGAGAGCTGATCCAATAGGCCCACTCGAATCAGGGTATCGATAATTTCGGCTTCAAGTCGCCACGAGGCAGGGCTATGCTGTTGCCTGCCTCATATCAACGGCCATACATAAACGGCTTAAAAAACGGAGAGAAAATATGTTTGCAGTGATTTTTGGTCGCCCGGGTTGCCCCTACTGTGTCCGTGCCGTACAGATCGCCGAGCAGCTGACCGAACAGCGCGATGACTTCAAATTCCGCTACGTGGATATCCATGCCGAAGGCATCACCAAAGAAGATCTGGCCAAGAGCGCCGGCAAGCCGGTCAATACCGTGCCGCAGATCTTCCTGGACGAGCAGCACATCGGTGGCTGCACCGATTTCGAAGCCTATGCCAAAGCGAATCTGGGTCTCTACCAGTAATGCCAGCGGGTCATCCCGAGCGGGTTGACCGCCAGATCGTATAAAAAAATCCGGCGCTATCAGGCGCCGGATTTTTTTATGGGCAACACGCGCACATCATCCCCGATCAGGGGGTCACCGACTGGGCGGCAAAGCGCGCAATGATGGGGTTGTGATCCGAGCTGTCGGTGGCCGGTGAACTCACCTCGACCAGATCCAGATTGCGGTAGTAGAGGTGATCCAGCGGGCGACCGAAGGCGGTGCGGCGCAGATCAGGCACCGGCACGGCCTCTTGCAGACCCAGCTCGTCCACCAGTTTGTTCAGCCAGAACTGGCGCTTGTCGCTCCAGGTATTGAAATCACCGGCCAGGATCACCGGCCCCTGATGGCGGCGCACCAAGGCAGTCAGATCGTTGAGCTGCTCGCGGAAGGTGGCCATCCCCAGCTCGAAATTGACCGCATGGATATTGATGACCATCACGCCGTCGGGATCGCCCTGCAGTGGATAGAGGCTCACCAGCCCGGATTTGGGGATGCGCAGCAAAGGTTCGGGGGAGCGCACGCCACAGACGAACGCCTGCGGGGTCTTGGCCACCGTCATCACCCCGAACGACACGCCGCCCTGGGTGAAGGCTTGCAGCTGTTGCCACTGGAAATCACCGGCGCGCAGCCAGTCGAGCATATCGGGACGGGTGGCCGACTCTTGCAGCAGCACCAGATCCTGCCCCTTGGCATAACTGTCCATCCCTTCGCGCCAGTTCTTGCGCTGGCCCTTGTAGAGATTCCACACCGTCACCCCGAATTCACGGGGCAGCGCCGTGGTCGCCAACGCTACCAGCGGCGGACGCTGGCAGTCGAGTCCCGGCACAATCCCTTGAGCTGTGACCAGATGGTTCTGATCCGGCACCTCAAAACAGCCTACCAACCCCAGGGTCAGCAGGGAGGTGCCAAGAATGCGATAACTATTTTTCATTGGCTAACAACCGCCCGCCTTTGCTTTTTGTTGCGACCATCACAAACGTCATCCACGCCGACTAAGCTGATAGTCCCTGTTCCACCCAACCAGAAGGAACTTGTCTCATGGCGAAAGAACTTCGGTACAACGTGACGTTTTATGATCAACAAGGAAATTGTCATCAAGTGGAGCTGTCCACCGTCTATCAGATAAGACGGGACCCTCAATGCGATCTCTGCCTGTTCGACACCCTGCAATATGTGGGCTCGGAAGAGATGCTGGAACGCATGATACGGCAAAAAACCGGGCTTGAGCAGGAAATATCCATCATCAATGCCCGGCTGATTTAATCAGGCACTCACCGGAACCGGGCGGGATTTGCCATGTTCGTCGATGGCGACATAGGTGAAGATCCCCTCGGTCACGCAGTAACGCTGGGCATCGTTTTCCCGCAGTACCGGCTTGACCCACACCTCCAGCTTGAGCTTCATGGAACTGCGGCCGATCTTCATGCAGCGGCCGTAGCAGCAGACCACATCGCCCACCTTGACCGGACTGTGAAACGTCATGCCTTCGACGGATACGGTACAAATACGTCCTTTTGCCAGCTCCTTGGCCATAATGCCCCCACCTATATCCATCTGGGACATGATCCAGCCACCAAAAATGTCGCCATTGGGGTTGGTATCGGCTGGCATTGCCAGGGTTCTCAGCAACAACTCCCCATCGGGGTGACGTTTTGTATCTACCATCATTACCGCCTCTCTCTCATGGATGGCGGCATGATAGGGGGCGATCACCCCCTTGGCAAACCTCAATTGCCCGAGGCGGCGAGCTCGGCAAACCAGTGGGCCGGATCGGGCCAGCGATAGTTGAATCCCATCTGCTGGCAAATCAGCTGACCGTCGATGGGCTGAAATTCACCGGCAGGCTCGATAAAGACCGGCACAGGCAACCCCTGCTGGCGCGCCGCAAAGGGGTAAAACTGCTCGCGGCGCGGATGCACAGGCGCGCTCAGGTTGAAAACATCCCCGTCCTTGCCCCGTTCCAGCAGCAACATGCAAGCCGCCACCACATCGTCCAGATGGACCAGATTGACCGACTGGGCGCCGCCATCCAGGGTCTTGCCCGCGAGGAAACGGCCGGGATGGCGATCCGGGCCATAAAGGCCGGAGGGGCGCACTATCATCACCGTCTCGAAACCGGCCGCCAGCACCGCCTGCTCCGCCGCCAGCATCCGCCCGCCACGGGCATGGCGCGGTTGGGGCTCTTCACCCTCCTGCTGCCCCGCGCCCCATACCGAGGTAGCGCTGACAAACAGCACCCGCCGGGTGCCATTCGCTTTGGCCAACGCGCAGGCCTTTGCCACCGCCTGCGGGTAGTCATCGGTCTTGCTGGGCGGTACGCAGATAACCAACGATTCGCAGGGGATGGGCCACGACTCTTGTTGATCAGCAACGGACATCTCGGCAGAGCCCATGTTGGCAGAGATGGTCAGCGGATAGGCATTGATCCCCTCCCCCTGCAGACGGGCCGCTTTTTCGGCGCTGCTGACCGTCACCGCCACCTGCTTGCCAGCCGCCAACAGGGCTCGCGCCAGCGGCAGCCCCAGCCACCCCGCCCCCAGAATGCCGATCGTCCCGGCGATATGTTGTTCTGTCATCATCCCTTCTCCTGCTTGACGCTATTTGCCCCGCAGCTTACCTGCCACAGTATAAAAGGGAAGCCTCTCTACTGAACTTAAAAAGCCAATGCCTCCAACCAGTTGAACGCGAATTCAACTTCGAAGTGCGACACTCGCCTATGCCGCCTGACGGTACTCTTCGAATACCTTGACAGGCTGCCTGAATCCGAGACATTTCCGAGGTCGTAGGTTGAGCCACTGCTCCGCTCTCCTGACATCCTCGTCCGTGACCTCTCTCAGGTCTGTTCCCTTTGGGATAAACTGCCTCAACAGCCCATTGCTGTTCTCGTTCAGACCGCGCTCCCACGAAGAGTAAGGGTGCGCAAAGTAAGTCTCGGCACCCAGCGCTTCCTCTATCGCCTTGTGTTCGGCAAACTCGCCGCCGTTGTCAAAGGTGATGGTATGCACCTGCTCGATGTAGGGCGTTAACATCTCGATTATCGCATCCCGCACCACCCCAGCCTGTTTGCTCGCGACCCGCTTGACCAGATAGAGCCGGCTCTTGCGCTCCACCAGGGTGACCAGTGCACCTGTGCCTTGCTTGCCCAGCACCGTGTCCGCCTCCCAATCACCGAGCCGCTCCCGGCTATCGACGATAGCCGGCCGTTCATCAATAGAGCGGGCTTCCTTGATGGGAGAACGCAGGCTGCTCGCCCCCTTGCGGTAGCGCTTGTGGCCCTGGCGCAGATGGCGGTACAACTGGCCACCCCGGGCTTTGTCGGCGGCCACATGGCGGTATATCCACTCGTGACTCACCATGAGGCCTATCTGCTTGCCCACCGCGCTTATCTGCTCCGGGCTCCACCACCAGGCGAGTGTCAGCTCGACAAACTGGATGACATCGGCAGATAGCCGAGATTTGGCCGCACTGGCCCGTCGGTGGGTGGCGTGCTGATGCGCATTGTCTGGCTGGTAGCCCTGCGGCCCGGCGTTACGACGCAGCTCCCGGTAGAGGGTGGAGCGATGAACGCCAATGGCGCGTGCGGTGGCAAGGATGGACATCCCCTGTGCGCGAAGCACCGATAACTGGTATCGTTGCCCCTCGGTCAACTGCTGATAGCTCATGGTGATACTGCTTTTACTTTGGCGAGCAGAAGGGTACCACCAATCAGCAGTTGGCCACCTCTCGCCATTCATCCATGAGTGTCGCACTTATTATCTGAATTCCCG
>NZ_JBFODM010000004.1:0-2359 GCF_040908325.1 Aeromonas sp. R4-1 | reverse complement strand
CGAAGGTGAGCTGATGACTCATGATGAACCCTTTTTCATGGCTCCAGATGACAAACATGATCTCATATCAGGGACTTGTTCGCACCTTCCCTAGCCAAACGACTGGGGTTAAAATGATAAAGATACATAGCTATGGGCCATTATAGAGTTGCATCCTGCATATTGGTTAACGTGTTGATTTATAGTGTTTTTTATGCACGTATGGTGTAATGTGACGCTAGCATGGTATTGAGAATGTAGTTATGGATAACAAAGTTTCAATCGAAGAAATGCAAGCATTAAAAGTATTGCTTGTAGATGACCACGCTATATTGCGGGCAGGAGTCAAAGCTACACTCTCAACAGATCACCTTATGAAGGTGATTGCAGAGGCTGGCAATGGTAAAGAAGGATTAGATCTGGCAGTAGAATATGAACCAGATTTAATATTGCTTGACCTTCAAATGCCAGTGCTTAATGGATTAGAAACGCTGAAGAGAATCAGAGCAAAGAAAATAAAAAGCAAGGTCGTTATCTTCACCGAGTCAGATTTGGAAATTGATGTTGTAGAAGCGTTTAGGTTCGGAGCCAATGGATATCTTTCAAAAAATATTGAACCGCTTGATTTAATTGGCTTCATTAAGAGCATATGTGCTGATACATCAATTGAAAGTCCTCAGTCAAACAATAAAGTAATGTCAATCTCATTATCAGATAGTAATGTTGGCATTATTGAATCATTAAGCCATAGAGAAATTGATGTAGTAAAACTTCTTGCTGAAGGTCACTCAAACAAAGTCATTTCAAAATTATTATATATATCTCATGGGACGGTAAAAATACATGTGAGAAACATTCTAAGAAAACTAAAATTAAAGTCTAGAGTTGCTGTTACTGTATGGGCACATAACCGAACTATTAAGTAACTATAATTTAAAAATGTACATAAATAAAAATTAACTTGATATTTTTATTGTTGCAGATTATTGCCATACTAGTTAACGACTCTCTTAAATCATATGCCCATAGGGTGCATATGATTTATAAATTCTGCTTGCAACGATACATGGCCTCATCCGCCAAACGGAGTAACAAGTTTAGATCTGGTGGTGTAGTTGCATCATATTCCACATAGCCTATAGAACAAGAAAGGTTATATACCTTACCGCTATGCTTATTGAACTCATCAAAGATCTGATTTATTCGATTATTGATTGATTCAATATAGTTAATGTTTGTTTCTGGGAGTAAAACCACGTATTCATCACCACCTAATCGAGCACAGATATCAGCATTTCTAAAAATCAAGTTGATCAAGCTGGCGGCTTGGCACAATGCATCATCTCCAACATCATGACCAAATCGATCGTTTATAGATTTGAAATGATTCAAATCTATAAACAATAATGAAAGGCCCCTTTTCGTTCTGTATGCATGTTGCAAGTACCTCTCAGCCAGAAGAATAAAACCTCGCCTGTTGGTTATCCCCGTCAACTCATCTATTGTCGCCATTTGAACTGCACGTAACTCGCTTTCAACTGTTAATGCCAAGTCGGTAAATAAAGCTCTATCCTTTTCTCCAAAAGCCCTAGCCTTACGGTCTATAAGGCACAACGAACCGATATGCAATCCATCAGTTATTACTAATGAATGACCAGCATAGAATCGGATGTATGGCTCCCCTTGAACCATTGGATTATTATAATAAAGAGGATCTTTGGTTGCATCCTCAATAACAAGCATGCGTTCTTTGAGAAATCCATTTTTACAAAAAGAGATATTAGGAAGAGGTTCATGGATGTTTAGGCCATAACAAGGCTTGGCCCACTCGTGTTCATTGTCTTCGAATGAGATCAGGGCAATAGGCACATCAAACATGTTGCGAGCCATCCTGGTAATCCGGTCAAAACGCTCCTCTGCGGGGCTATCAAGTATCGCTAAACGGCGCAATGCGTCTAAGCGAAGCCGTTCGTTATCCGGTACTACAGGGCTTTGCATCAACATCTCCTTGTTGTGTGGGCACTGTACGCTGCCAACATATACTGTGCATCTGTAGATCTGATGTACTGACAGTATATTACAGTAGGTAGACCTATGATTTCGAGCCATCTCATCTTTGATGACAGGAGCAGTGTTTGCACTCTTGGTAGCGTGGTTGTCGCTCGCTCGACAAACAAGAGCTCGCCTAGAATCCCCCTAGGCTGTGTTCTTAAAGTGATGAAGATATAATCTCACATCTTCTCAACAGCTTAAGATCCATTCCGTGTCCCGCCGTTATCAGCTGACTGTGCGTATTCCGGCGAAGTTGAACAGCCATTCCGGCCAACGTGAACACCCTGATCCTTAACGCGCTCACGTCATCCCGTTTCTAACTCGACTG